>JAHEBG010000294.1 GCA_024642445.1 Gammaproteobacteria bacterium
GTTTCCTTCGCGCCAGGCAAAAACCGTTAGCGCGTAAGCTCCGGTTTTTGGTACACATGCACGAAGCGGTCGGTCTTGCCTTTCACGGCAGGATCGAACACGTTCTTGCTGTGATCATCGTCGGCATTGCGCAGCACCGGAATTGAGCCCACCCATTCCAGGCCACGCTCGCGCAGCGTTGCCACGGTGAATTGCTCGTCAATGCGGTGCAGGGTTTTGCTGTCCTGGCTGCCGGTACCTTGTTTGGCGGCATGATCAACAACTAACAGCCGGCCACCGGGTTTTAATGCCGCCACTATCTGATCCATGAATTGCACATGGCCCACTTCGGGCCAGCCGTTCTCGGTATCGTCGTAAAACAGATCGTGGTAACTCATTATGATCAGCGCGCCGTCAAGGCGGTTGTTGCCCAGCGTCATGGCGGTATTGGGTACCAGAAGATAATCGACGTTTTTCAGGCGATTGAACGCCTGCCGCTCACTCAGATCCTTTTTGGCGAATGCATCATACGGGGCATTGTTGACCAAAAGCACCCGCCCTTTCTTGCCAACCAGGCTTGAAAGGATTTCACTGTAATAGCCGCCACCGCCGAAGACATCGGCAATCACCATACCCTTCTTGAAACCGGCAAATTCCAGCACCTGTTGGGGCTTGTCGCGGGCATCGCGTGCAATATCCGCTGCGCTGCGTGAGGGATTGGCCAAGGCTTTGGCAATATCGGATGCGTTGGAGGCCTGCGCTTGAGGCAACAATGCCAGAAATAGGCCAGCGGCCATGAGGTATCGGTTGATCAATGCCATAGAATTCTCCCTAGACGTTCAGACTAACGCATGCAAACTCTGGCGTCCCCTGTCTAAAGTCACAGGCCAAACCAGAGGTTACGCCGGTAAACGCCCGGAAAACTGATCTTAGCGCTGACGTATGATGCAAATCATCCGCTCAGGCTGATGACACCGCGCAAATACCGTACAGCCTTGCCGGCCACGGTAATGCCCTCGTCATCAACACCGCAATACAGAATACCGGTGCGAGCCGAAACTTGCATGGCGCGCAGCGCATTGCGGCCCAAGCGCGCAGCCCAGAACGGGGCCAGTCCGGCATGGATGGAACCGGTTACCGGGTCTTCGAAGCCGCCGTTGGCCGGCCAGAAATAGCGTGAAACGAAATCTACGCCCTCAGCATCACCAGCCGCGGTAACACACACATCCAAGGGCGCCAGCCTACGCAGTGACGCCATGTCCGGTTGCAAGGCACGCACATCATTGGCATGCGCATACACGGCAATATAGGCTTGGCCGTTACGCCAGACTTCCACCGGCGCAACGCCCAAACCTTCAAGCAGATCGGCAGGCGGTTCCGGCACCGCTTCCGGCATTCGGTTGGGGAATCGCATGGCAATCAAGCCGTCCTCGGCAGTGCGCACCACAATGTCGCCCACAGCCTTGGCATGGAACACCAACGGCGCAATGCTGCCCAACTCATTCAACAGCACATAGGCGCTGGCCAGTGTGGCATGCCCGCAAAACGGGATTTCGCTGAGCGGTGAAAACCAACGGATATGGAAACGGCCATCGCTTTGATGCACCAGAAACGCGGTTTCCGAAAGATTGTTTTCGGCAGCGATCGCCTGCATGGTGTCTTCCGGCAACCACTCGGTTAACGGCACCACCGCCGCCGGATTGCCCTTGAAGCGCTCTTCGGCAAATGCATCAACGATGTACATGGCAAGGTTCATGGCAAGCTCAGTAACGTGACAATAAAAAACCCCGGAATGCCGGGGCGTTCATAAGGTTTTACTGTAGCAAAAATGCTGTATTTTCGTCTAGAAATAAAAAACCGCCCAAGGGCGGTTTTTTATTCGACTAAGCTTTAACACTCAACCGCACTTACTGTACCCGCAGTTCAAACAGGTCTGGCAGCCGTCCATCAACACCAAGGCTTTGGTGTTGCATTTATGGCACATGCTGGCGGTAGCGGGAAAAGAGGCTCCCTCGCCGGACTGCGATGCTGCCTCGTCAGCGCCTGAGCGCTCAGCATCCACGGCGAGGTCGCCCTCAGGAGATTTCTTGGCGGTACGGTTTTCATATGCCGCACGCTTTTCGGCAATCAGTGCGCGTTGGGCGTCGCTCAGCTCCGGATCAACAATCATGCCGATGAACTTCAGATGTTCTTCGATGACCGAGCCGATTTCGGCAACGATGGATGGCATGTACACGCCACCGGCTTTGAAATAGCCGCCGCGCGGATCGAATACCGCTTTCATTTCCTCAACCAGGAAGGTGACATCGCCGCCCTTGCGGAACACGGCACTCATGATGCGGGTAATGGCAACCACCCACTGGAAGTGATCCATGTTCTTGGAGTTGATGAACACTTCGAACGGGCGGCGCAGCTCGTGCTTGGTGCCGGGGTTCAGGATGATGTCGTTGATGGTCACGTACATGGCGTGTTCCACCAGCGGCGATTTGATTTTGTAGGTGGCGCCCACCAGTGCTTCCGGACGCTCGACCTTTTCGTGCATATGGATGATTTCAGCAGCGACCGGGCCGCTGGCTTTTACTGCCGGCACCGGCGCGGTGGACGCGGCCTGATCTTCCGGAGTATTGACACTGTAGGATTTGATTTTTTTTGTAATTTTAATAGCCATTACTGCAAAGACTCCTGGGATTTCGGTATTCGGTGACGGATAAATACGATTCGGCC
>JAHEBG010000295.1 GCA_024642445.1 Gammaproteobacteria bacterium
GCTGCCGTTTGCTATACCGGCAGGCGAGTATTTGGCAAGCTGTCGCCTTGAGTATGGCAGCAATTCTGCTGTACGATCCTTTTTCCATTCTGGGTGCTGGCTTTTGGTTAAGTTTTTTCGGTGTGCTGGGCTTGATTTTTTTCATGCCGGAGTCTGATAGTGGTTTTAGTATTTCCAGTTTCATCGCGGCGCAGTGTATCGTTACTTTGGTACTGTTTCCGCTCACCGTGGCATTTTTCGGACAGAGCACGCTCATAGGGCCTGCGGTGAACCTTATTGCCATACCGCTAATTAGTTTGTTAGTTGTGCCACTGGCTTTACTCGGCTGTCTGTTTATCCCTATTCCTGTTTGTGCAACGGCATTATGGAGCCTTGCCGCATGGTTAATGCAGGAATTCTGGTGCGGTCTACAGGTGTTGCAATCATTGCCGATTACCAGCGCTTATTTGCCAGAGCCGGCATTTTGGACGGTTCTTCTGGCGTTGTTGGGTGCAGGACTATGTGTATTGCCCAGAGCTTTTCCGGGAAAGTGGTTTGGCATTTTGCTTTTCTTGCCAATGTGTCAACCGCAGAAGCCAGAAATACCTCAGGGGTCGGTTCGTGTAGCGATGATTGATGTAGGGCAGGGATTATCCATGTTGGTGCGTACTCGCACGCATACTTTGCTTTACGACACCGGTGCCGGCAATACCCATGGCTTCAGCCGCGGGTTGAGCAGTGTAGTGCCGGCATTGCGTGCAGAATCGGTCAAGGCGCTGGATAAAATCCTGATCAGTCACGGCGACGATGACCACGCGGGCGGAATGGAGGGAGTGCTGGCAAACATACCCGTACGCCGCGTGGAAAGTTCGGCAGGCGCGCTCGAACACAGCGATGGGTTGTGCCTTGCCGGCCAGAAATGGCAATGGGACGGTGTGCTGTTTGAAGTGCTATGGCCAATCGAGCCTCTTTCCAATAAAAGCAATGATCGATCTTGTGTGATTCAGGTGCGCTCTGAGACCGGCTCATTGCTATTAACCGGTGACATCAGTCAACAAGCGGAAATGCATTTAGTGGAAACCTACGGCGAGCGATTGCAATCCGATATCCTGCAAGTTCCACACCATGGCAGCAAGACTTCATCATCGGCTGACTTCATTGCCGCCGTAAACCCTTCTATGGCATGGGTATCCAGCGGCTTTCAAAGCCGATTCAGGCATCCTAATCGGCAGGTCATTGACAGATACCTTGCTCGGGGCGTGCAGATATACAATTCCGTCGATACCGGTTGGCTGGAATACGAATCTTCGGCGCAGGGCTGGATATTGCGCCGTCGAATGCGTGAACAGGACCGCAGATACTGGCGATACACCACGCCTGAGCAGGCAATCCTTGGCTATTGACGCCCAAAATCTCGCCTCGATGCCCGAGTCAGGCTATTCTATGGCTTGATATCAATAAATTGTGGACGGTCTGGCTATGTTGGAGTTGCTGACATCGGGTGGCTGGGTGATGCTGCCGCTGCTTATTCTTGCGGTGCTGGGCACTGCAATTACACTTGAGAGAATGTGGACCTTGCGCCGCTCGGAGGTAATTCCGCACGGCATCGTGCAGGAAATCGAGCACTGGTCGCGCGGTAAAACCTTGGAAACTTCTGAAATACAAAGGCTGCGCCAGGATTCACCCTTGGGCGAATTGCTCGCTGCCGCCTTGTTGTTAAGGCATCGTCCACGTGAAATGATCAAAGAACGCATCGAGGATGTCGGCCGTCACATCACCCATGATCTCAACCGGTTCCTGCCAACCTTGGGCACAATTGCTTCAGTTTCTCCACTGCTGGGCCTTCTGGGTACGGTTATCGGCATGATCCAGATGTTCCTCACCATTCTGAGTACCGGTGTCGGTGATGCCAATCAGTTGGCCGGTGGAATAGGACAAGCCTTGATTTCAACAGCCGCTGGACTCTGTATCGCCATTCCGGCGTTGTTACTGCACCGCTATCTGCGCGGCAGGGTAACCAGTTATGTGATTGAAATGGAAAAAGTCGCCATGAACCTTCTGGATGTGCTCGAAGCGCGGCAGGCGGCCTGAACCATGCGGCTGGATACCTCGCAGCAGGAAGACGATGTTGAAATCAATCTGACTGCATTGATTGATGTGGTGTTCACGCTGATTATCTTTTTCGTGGTCACTACCAGTTTCAACAACCGCTCGGCCCTCAAGATCACCTTGCCCAGCAGTTCTGCCAGCCAGACCGAAGCGCAAAAAAAGCCGCTGATGATTCTGGTTGACCGAAACGGCAATTATTACGTAGGCGATGTCGCCTTGGTGCGCAGTGATCTGCCCAACCTCAAGGAAGCCATTCGTCAACAGGCCGGAATGGATACCGAACGCGCCGTGTTGATCCAAGCCGATGCCAAAGCCAATCATCAGTCGGTCATCACGGTAATGGATGCGGCCGGGCAGCTCGGCTTCCGCAAGTTATCGATTGCCACAACGCCGGAGAAACAGGGTGAATAATCCGGAGATCGTAGAGCATTCCGCATGGAAAGTGTATCGAAGGCTTTTGGGCTACGTTTCGGCCTATTGGCCATTTCTAGCGATTGCGGTTGTAGGCATGGTGATTGAGGCCCTGTCAGCGGCAGGTTTTACGTATTTAATGAAGCCGATGGTGGACGAAACCTTTGTAGCCAAGGATCCGGCAGTTCGATGGAGCCTG
>JAHEBG010000296.1 GCA_024642445.1 Gammaproteobacteria bacterium
CCGGACTGGATTGGTGGTGGGCGCCAATAGGGTAATCAGTTGCAAGCCATGGCCGTTGAGCACGGCGCGTGCAGGTGCGGCTTCTTCCGGCGGCAGGTCGACAATCAATAGCGCATCCACCCCGGCTTCGGCAGCCTGACTGGCATACCAATCCCAGCCGCGGCGCTCGATGGGGTTCAAGTAGCCCATCAAAACCACCGGGGTGCTGGCATCGCTCAAACGGAATTCACGCACCATGCCAAAAATCGTCAGGGCATTGACCCCGCGCTCAAGCGCGCGTTCGGAACTGCGCTGGATGACCACACCGTCGGCCATCGGGTCGGAGAAGGGTACGCCCAGTTCGATCATATCGGCACCGGCCTTCACCAAAGCCTGCATCACGGGTACGGTGTAAGCCAACCCCGGATCACCGGCAGTTATGAACGGCACCAAAGCTTTGCGTTTAGCCGCAGTCAAAGCGGCAAGTCGAGCATCCAGCCGGCTCACAGGGATATGCCTTCGCGCTGGGCAATGGTGTAAATATCTTTATCACCGCGACCGGAAAGGTTGACCAGCACCAGTGCGTCTTTCGGCAGAGTGGCCGCGGTTTTCATGGCCTGGGCCACCGCATGCGAAGATTCCAAAGCCGCCAGAATGCCTTCGGTTCGGGCCAATAAGTGAAACGCTTCCATACATTCCACATCGGTAACACCCACATACCGGGCACGACCGGTGTCTTTCAGGAACGCGTGTTCCGGGCCTACGCCGGGGTAATCCAAGCCGGCGGAAATGGAATGGGTTTCAGTAATCTGGCCGTCGTCATCGCAAATGACATAGGTGCGGTTGCCGTGCAGCACGCCCGGAATACCGGCCGCCAACGAAGCCGCATGCTTGCCGCTGGCAAGGCCCTCACCGGCCGCTTCGGCACCAATCAGGGCCACGCCGGTATCATTCAAGAATGGATGGAACATGCCGATGGCGTTGGAACCGCCGCCCACGCAGGCAATTACCGCATCCGGCAACCGGCCATACTGCGCCAGCATCTGCGCACGCGACTCGGTACCGACCACGGCGTTGAAATCGCGCACCATTCGCGGATACGGGCTTGGGCCTGCGGCGGTGCCGATGATGTAGAAGGTATCGTGAATATTGGACACCCAATCGCGCATGGCTTCATTGAGCGCATCTTTCAAGGTTTTCGAGCCGGACGTGACCGGAACCACCTCGGCACCCAACAGTTTCATGCGGAACACGTTGATGGCTTGGCGCTCGATATCGACTGAACCCATGTACACCACGCACTTCAGGCCCAGACGCGCAGCCACGGTGGCAGATGCCACGCCGTGCTGGCCGGCACCGGTTTCGGCGATAACCCGGGTTTTGCCCATACGCTTGGCCAACATGGCCTGGCCAATGGTGTTGTTGATCTTATGTGCACCGGTGTGGTTCAAGTCTTCGCGTTTCAGCAGAATGCGGGCACCGCCCACATGTTCACTCAGGCGCTTGGCTTCATACACCGGGCTGGGTCGACCCACGTAATGCGCATAATCGTAGGCCAGCTCGGCGGCAAAGGCCGGATCTCGACGGGCGGCTTCATAGGCCTGCTCCAGCTCGGCCAGAGGCGCCATCAGGGTTTCGGAGACGAAACGGCCGCCGTACGGGCCAAAGTGGCCGTCAGCGTCGGGGAATTGGGAATAATCCGAAGGGGTTTTGATTGAAATATCCATAGCTGTCTATTATCAACCAAAGACGTGTGGCAAAGATGAAATTCTGAGTGATTTTAGAAAATTTCAGACAGGGAACCCTGCGCAAAATTGCTAATAAATTCCAAAAAACTTTAAACGGAGGCCTGTTTCACCGCTTGCACGAACTTACGCATCTTGGTTTCATCCTTCACGCCCGGTGCCGATTCAATGCCGCTGGACACATCGACCGCATAGGGCCGCACCGCGCGAATGGCTTCAGCCACATTTTCAGTGGCAAGGCCACCAGCCAAGTAAATCGGTTTATCCAGCGCCGGCAACTGTGTCCAGGAAAACCGTTCGCCCTGCCCGCCCAATTGGCCGGGCGCATGGCCGTCCAGCACCAAGGCGCGTGCGCTTGGGTAGGCGTGCTGGCGTTGTTCAATGGCGCCGGCACCACCGCCCATGGCCATGGCCTTTAGAAACGGCAAGCCGAATTGACGGCAAAAGGCATCGTCTTCATCGCCATGAAACTGCAGCAGGCTGGGTTGCAATGCGGTAATCACCGCCTGCACCGTAACCGCATCGGGGTTGACGAACAGTGCCACCAGATCCACCGAAGCCGGAACGGCCGCACGTAAAGCCGGCATAGCTTGTACGGGCACATGGCGCTTGCTGCCGGGCACATGCACCACACCTATGGCATCCACACCCAATACCGCGGCCAAACGGGCATCGTCTGCCCGGGTAAAGCCGCAGAATTTGATGCGCACACTCATGGCAACGTGACCTGTGCAGGCAATTGCCACTGCGCCGGATACAAGGCGCCCAGAAACATCAGGCCTTCGGCCGGCGCGGTAGGCCCGGCTACGGTGCGGTCTTTGCCCGCAAGCAGGGTTTGCATCCAGTCCACCGGCTGCTCGCCCTTGCCTATCAGCATCAAACTGCCCACCAGATTGCGCACCATATGGTGCAAAAAAGCATTGGCTTGCACATCGAAATAAATCCGGTCGCCTTCGCGGCTGACA
>JAHEBG010000024.1:0-5892 GCA_024642445.1 Gammaproteobacteria bacterium
CCACACATCAGTCGGTCATCACAGTAATGGATGCGGCCGGGCAGCTCGGTTTCCGCAAGTTATCGATTGCCACAACGCCGGAGAAACAGGGTGAATAATCCGGAGATCGTAGAGCATTCCGCATGGAAAGTGTATCGAAGGCTTTTGGGCTACGTATCAGCCTATTGGCCATTTCTCGCGATTGCGGTTGTAGGCATGGTGATTGAGGCCCTGTCAGCGGCAGGTTTTACGTATTTAATGAAGCCGATGGTGGACGAAACCTTTGTAGCCAAGGATCCGGCAGTTCGATGGAGCCTGCCCCTGACCATTCTCGGTTTATTCATCGTGCGCGGTATCGCCACCTGGGTTACCGACTACGGCATGGCCCGCACCGGACGCAGTGTGGTTCTGGATCTGCGCCAGCAGGTACTCAACAAATTTCTGCGGATGTCGAGCAGTCGCTTCGATGGCGAACCGATTCCGGCATTGGTCAGCCGGCTGAACTACGATACCGAACAGGTCGCACAGGCCAGCAGCGAAGCCATCAAGATAACGCTTACCGACACACTGACCATTATCGCCATGATTGCGGTGATGTTGAACGAAAGTGTCAAGGTCACTTTGGCAGTGTTGATTATCGCGCCTGTCATTGCCTATATTTCCGGAAAGGTCGGACGCCGCTACCGTCGTATCAATCGTGGCATTCAAGAAGGTGTCGGCCACATGGCGCAGGCCGCCGAGGAGGTGCTCTCGGCACAGCAGGAAGTCAAGATCTACGGTATGCAGGAGGCAGAAGAAAAGCGCTATGCCGCATTGGCGCGCAACAATCTGCGAATGCATCTGAAAGTCGAATCAACCCGTGCCAGTGCGTCATCCATGGTGCAAGTACTGGCTGCCAGTGCACTGGCGGCAATTTTGCTGATCGCCGGTCAGGAAGCCATGCAGGGCAGGATGACCGCCGGATCTTTCGTATTGCTGATGACATCGATGATGGCGCTATTGCCGTCATTGAAGCGCATTACCAATGTACAGAGTATCATCCAGCGCGGCGTGGCTGCCAGCGAGCGCCTGTTTTCAACGCTTGACCAGCCGGACGAGCCAGATCAGGGCACTATCGAGATTGCCCGTGCCAAGGGTGATATTGTTTTTCAGGGCGTTTCGGTGCACTACCGGGCCGATGAACGCCCGGCACTGCGCAATGTCCATTTCCAAGCCAGGCCGGGTACCGTGACTGCTATCGTTGGCCGTTCCGGCAGCGGTAAGTCCACACTCATACGTTTGTTGCCTCGTTTCTATCAGCCCAGCGCCGGTCAGATCCTGCTTGACGGTATCGATATCCGGGAATTCGGGCTTTCATCGTTAAGGCGTCAGATTGCATTGGTCAGTCAGCAAGTCATGCTGTTCGATGACTCGGTATTGGCCAATGTCCGCTATGGGCGTGTCGATGCCAGTGAAGATGAAGTCTGGCAGGCGCTGCGTGCCGCCAATGCCGAAGAGTTCGTGCTGAAACTGCCGGAAGGTATACTTACCAAACTGGGCGAGCGCGGCAATCGCCTCAGTGGCGGACAAAAACAGCGTTTGGCAATCGCCCGTGCCATTTTGAAAGATGCGCCCATACTCATTCTGGATGAAGCCACTGCGGCACTGGATAACGAGTCCGAACGTTTGGTTCAAGAAGCGCTGTCGCATCTGATTCCTGACCGCACCACCTTGATCATTGCGCATCGTCTATCAACGGTAGAGCATGCCGATCAGGTGCTGGTGTTGGATGAAGGCGCACTGGTGGAGTCGGGTACCCATACGCAATTGCTGGCCCAGGGCGGGCTCTACAGCCATCTGTACAAAATGCAGTTCAGGGAATCGGATGGCGCATGATGGCAGGCATTGAGTCCAAGCTCAATGCAGTCTGGTATGGCAACGCCACGGTGCCATGGCCGCTTAGGCTGCTTTCAAGGCTTTACGGCTGGTTGTTACCACTCAGGGCCAGAATCAGTTCGGAATCGCTGCGTGTTCCGGTCGTGGTGGTGGGCAATTTTACCTTAGGGGGTACCGGCAAAACCCCGTTAATTATCGCTTTGGTGCAATTTCTGCAAAGCCAGGGGTTTAAGCCAGGCGTCGTTAGTCGCGGCTATGGCCGCACCTCCAAAGACTCACGCAGTGTCGATTCAGAAAGTTCTGCCGAGACCGTGGGCGATGAGCCGCTTTTGATTGCGCGCATAACTCGCGCGCCGGTTAGAGTGGATGTTGATCGCAGAGCAGCGGCAGAATATTTGATTGGTTTGGGTTGTACCGTGATCGTGTCCGATGACGGCCTTCAGCATCACCGCTTGCCACGCACTGTGGAAATTGAAGTGCTGGATGCCGCCCGCGGTTACGGCAACGGCCATTTGTTGCCGGCAGGGCCTTTACGGGAGCCGGTGCGCCCCGTGGATTTTAAGGTGAAAAACGGCCAATCGGCAGACATAGACGGTTGCTATGGCATGTCATTGTCTATAGAGCCCTGTTACAACCTGGCTACCCGCGAGAGCAGGCACCTGAATACATTTGAAGGCTTGTCCGTGCATGCCGTCGCGGGTATCGGCAATCCGGAGCGTTTCTTTACTGCCTTGACCGATGCTGGGGTTCGTGCCCATTGCACGGCGTATCCCGATCACCATCGCTTCCAGCCCGACGATTTGCCGGCTGGAACGGTACTGATGACTGAGAAAGATGCGGTTAAGGTATTTGCCGGAAGCCGAGTAGACCTTTGGGCTGTTCCAGTGCGTGCAAGGCTCAGCGCGGAATTTCTCCAAGACTTCCTTCGGCGCGTACAATAACAGCCATGAATACGCCTCCTGCCTTCACTGTTGCCATCCCTTCACGTTATGCGTCCACGCGCCTTCCGGGCAAGCCGCTGCAGCTGATTGGCGGTAAGCCGATGATTGTGCATGTTGCCGAGGCTGCTTTGCGTGCTGGCGCATCGGAGGTGGTCATCGCCACCGATGATGCTCGTATTGCCGAAGCTGTACGCATGGATTCCGTCACGGTATGCATGACATCTTCCGAGCATCGTTCCGGGTCGGATCGATTGGCCGAATGTGCGGATACTTTGGCCTGGCCGGATTCCCGGATTGTGGTCAACCTTCAGGGCGATGAGCCATTTGCGCCATCGGAATGCATACGGCAAGTGGCGGCATTGTTGCAGAGTAGCGGTGCCGAAATGGCCACGCTGGCGGTACCGATTTACCTGCCCTCGGAATTCAACGATCCTAACACCGTGAAGTTGGTACGCAACAGCAAAAACGAAGCTCTGTATTTCAGCCGTGCGCCGGTGCCCTGGCCTCGTGATCTGCCAGGAAAGGTGCCTGCCGGTGCGTTGCGGCATATCGGTATTTATGCCTATACGGCAGGATTTCTGAAAAAATTCAGCCGGCTGCCAGCCACTGCGCTGGAAATTTGCGAATCCTTGGAGCAACTGCGAGCACTCGAAAACGGTTACCGTATCGCAGTAGAACCGGCGCTTGCCGATTTTCCGCCAGGCGTGGATACTCTAAGTGATCTTGAAGCGGCAAACCGACATTGGCTTTCCATCGCCGAAAGGCCGTTGGGATGATAATAGGGAGCCTCCAATGAGTGCTAATCGTGCGCCGGAATTCTGTCAGAGCCTGTCTTGGGTCAATGCCGATCCGCAGACCATGGCCTCTCAGCGCGGCCGTATTGTACTGGTGTACTTCTGGTCTGCCAGCTCTGTGTATTGCCATAATCTCCTGAATGATTTAATGCGATTGCAGGGAAGGCACCCCGACGCATTATCTGTAATTGCCCTGCATATTCCTAAGTTCACTGCCGAGCACGAGCCGAAAACGCTTGCCGATATCTGTGCCCGATTGGATGTGCAGCTGCCGGTAGCAAACGATACTTTGTGGTCTTCGTGGCAGCATTACGGCATCAGCGCTTGGCCTACGGTGGTATTGGTGGATCCTGAAGGCAATCGGGCAGGTGATTTCAGTGGCGATGACATTTTTCCGCAATTGGAGTCCGCGGTATCCGAACTGTTGCCGAAATCTTCTCAGCATCCGAAGCCCAGGGCATTGCAAGCCAAGCCCAAGCCGAAAGTATTCAGTACGCTTTTCTGTCCGTCGGGTCTGATGTTGCATAACGATCTCCTGTACATCGTCGATTCCGGTCATCATCGGGTACTGGAGTGCAATAAAGAGGGCGCGGTAAAGCGTGTATTTGGTAACGGCTTGCCTTTATTTCTGGATGGAATGGCCGCCGAAGCCAGTTTCAATCGTCCGAATGCCATTCGCGTGAACCGTGAATATTTATATGTGGCCGATACCGGAAACCATGCCGTACGCAGAATTCATTTGTTATCGGGTGTAGTAGATACACTGATCGGCAATGGCAAACCCGGGCTTGCTTCGGAACAGGTCATCAAAAGCCATTTCGATGTACAACTCAATAATCCTTGGTCACTGTATGTCCATCAGGATCTGCTGGTCATAGCTGAAGCCGGTAATAACCTGTTAAGCCAGGTCAACCTCTCGAGCGGCCAGTTCAGCCATTTGGCAGGAAACGGTGGTTTTGCTCTGCAGGACGGAGTTAGCGACAAAGCCCGCATGGCACACCCTCTAGGGATTAGCGGTGACCGCACAACCCTGTTCTTGGTGGAAGGCGCATCTTCCAGTCTACGTACGGTAGCGGTCCCCGAAGGCCGTGTGAATACCCTGGTAGGGCAGGGTCTGTATCAGTTCAGCAATGCCGATGGCCCGCGCATCACTGCCGGCTTGCAGCACCCAACAGCGGTTTTTGCCGATGACGCAAGGCAGACGCTCTGGATTGCTGATGCCTACAATCATAAAATCCGCGCTTACAACTTGAAGACGCAAGTGCTATCTACGTTGCCGATGTCACAGTCTATTCAGAACCCTTGCGCTTTGGTGGCTGATGCGGAATCGCTTTGGATTGCAGATAGCGCGGGAAGCCATATCTACCGTTATTTCTTCGATACCGAATACCTTTCGCGTCTCAGCATCCAACTGGCGTAAGCAGCATGTCGGTCGAAATACCGTCTTCATTCGATGGCAAAGCCTTCGTGGCTGATTTGCCGACCGCGCCCGGGGTGTACCGCATGTATGCCGGCGATGATGCCGTGCTTTACGTAGGCAAGGCCGGCAGTCTGCGCAAGCGGGTGGCGAATTACTTTCGTGATGATCTGGGCTCCAAGCGCATTGCGCACATGGTCAAGCAGATTCAGCGTATGGAAATCACCGTTACCCGTACCGAAGCGGAAGCGTTGATTCTGGAAAACCAGCTGATCAAATCATTGAAGCCACGATACAACATCCTGCTTAGGGACGATAAAAGCTATCCCTACGTGGTCATCACCGAGGAGACCTGGCCGAGAATTAGCTTTCACCGGGGTTCGAGGACATTGCCCGGAACCTATTTTGGTCCGTATCCAAGCGTTACCGCAGTCCGTAATACGCTCGATTTGATGCAGAAGATATTCAAACTGCGAACCTGTGAGAATGCCGTTTTCCGGAACCGTTCAAGACCCTGTCTTCAGCATCAAATAGGGCGCTGCAGTGCGCCTTGCGTAGGGCTTGTAGGCGCAAGGGAGTACGATGCCAGCATTAAGCGTGCGGCAATGTTCTTGAACGGCCGAAGCGGCGAATTGGTCGACGATCTGACCGCTGCAATGGAAGCGGCCAGCACACGCCTTGAATTCGAACATGCCGCGGGTCTGCGCGACACCATTGCCAATATTCGTACGGTTCAGGCCAAACAGTATGTGGAGGGCGACCAGGTCGATATGGATGTTCTGGCGGCCGTGATCGAGGGTGGGGCGGCCTGTGTCATGAGTCTCGGTTTCCGAAATGGCCTTAGTTTCGGAACCCGGGCGTATTTTCCGAAGTGCAATGGTGCGGA
>JAHEBG010000024.1:5992-7199 GCA_024642445.1 Gammaproteobacteria bacterium
GCTCACCGTTTTGCCATTACCGGGCATCGGGGTAGAAGACAAAAGGCACGCGATACGAGTACACTGGAAAGCATCGAAGGCATTGGGGCGAAGCGCCGTTCGAACCTGTTAAAACATTTCGGTGGCCTGGCCGGGCTCAAAAGTGCGGGCGTAGAAGAAATCGCGCGCGTGGAGGGCATCAACAAGGCCTTGGCGGAACGGATTTACGCACAATTGCATGGAATAGACCTCATACCCAAATGACCATCACCATACCCACCTGGCTAACTTTGTTCCGGATAATGACCCTGCCGATGATGGTGGCGGCTTTTTATTGGAAACATCCGCTGAGTCCGTTGGTCACTACGGCTGTTTTCGTTCTGGGGGCGCTAACCGACTGGCTGGACGGTTGGGTGGCTCGCCGATTCAATATGGGTTCAGATTTCGGTGCTTTTCTTGATCCGGTGGCGGACAAACTGGCTGTAGTCATCACTCTTTTCATCGTTGTGCAGCGCCATCACACCGAGTACATGGCTTTGCTGGCCGCAATCATCGTGGGCAGAGAAATCGCCATATCCGCTTTACGCGAATGGATGGCCCAGATGGGCGCGCACGGTTTGGTCAAAGTGGCGGGGTTGGGTAAAATAAAAACCATATTCCAGATGGTGGCTTTGGGTTGCTTGTTGTATCAAAACGATCTTTTCGGGCTTCCTATTTTCCTTATCGGGCAAAGTCTGCTGACCGTTGCCGCTGCATTGACCCTGTGGTCGGGCGTAGATTACATGCGCGCTGCATGGCCACGCATGAGCAAATGAACCGATGACATCGTGTTTGTTAAAAAGAGGCTTGACATAAAAAAGTGGAAACGGGATAATAGCACTCACCCGCGGGAATAGCTCAGTTGGTAGAGCACGACCTTGCCAAGGTCGGGGTCGAGAGTTCGAGTCTCTTTTCCCGCTCCAGTTTCAAGAAAACCTCGGTCCGCCGAGGTTTTTTTATGTTTTACGTAGAATTTATGCGGTTTTTTCGCTAAAATTCGAAGCCCACCGGCCTGGTGGCAGAGTGGTCATGCAGCGGCCTGCAAAGCCGTGTACGCCGGTTCGATTCCGACCCAGGCCTCCATACAGCCAGTCACCCGCCCCGGTGGCGAAATTGGTAGACGCATGGGACTTAAAATCCCCCGGTAGCAATACCGTGCCGGTTCGAGTCCGGCTCGGGGCACCAAAAG
>JAHEBG010000024.1:7299-9924 GCA_024642445.1 Gammaproteobacteria bacterium
CGCGGGCGACAGTTTGCCTTTGGGATCTTTCCAGATCAAAGTTTTGCCCACGCCAGGGCACACGCCGGCCTGTGTTACGTATTCGGTGCAGGATGATGAAGGTACGCATGCGTTCGTTGGCGACACCCTGTTCATGCCGGATTACGGAACCGCGCGTTGTGATTTCCCCGGTGGCGACGCCGGTACCTTGTACGATTCGATACAGTCGATATTCGCCTTGGGCCGGGATGTCCGGTTGTATCTCTGCCACGATTACCCGCCGGCAGCACGCAGCGCGGAATATCTCAGCACGGTTGCCGAGCAGCAGGCAGGAAACGTGCACATCCATTCGGGCATTGATCGTCAGACCTTCATTGCTATGCGCACGGCACGCGATGCCGGCCTGTCCATGCCGGTGTTGTTGTTGCCTTCGGTGCAGGTCAATATGCGTGCAGGACAGCTGCCCGAGCCTGAAAGCAATGGCGTTCGCTACTTGAAGCTGCCGCTGAATGCACTCTGAGCTTACAAATCACGCAGCTGGCGTTTGGCGGCTTCACCCAATTCGCCGCCGGCATTGGCCACGGCTGTAAAGTGTTTGATGGCGGTTTCACGGTCGCCCTGGCGTTGCGCGATTTCACCCAAATGGTAGGTAGCCAGTTGGGTCGGCAACAACGCATTGCTCGCGCTCAGACTGGATTGTGCTTTGTCCCAGGCGCCTTGCTCCTTGTAGGCAATACCTCGGTATAGCAAGGGCCGAAAAAATGCATTGTTGAGTATTACGGCTTGATTCAGTGCCGAAATACTTTTTGAGAATTGCTTTTGCTGAAGCAGAGCTATGCCCTTCAATTCCCAGAACAAGGTTTCTTTGGGTTGCAACGCTATGGCTTTGTCGCATAAAGCCAGCGTGTCATCGTACTTTTTCTTGCCATAAGCGGTCATCGCTTCTGACAAAAACGCGTATGCAGGCCTGTCTTTTTCCAAGCGCGCAATGGCGCGCGTATACTCGAGCTTTCCAATCATGCCACCTTCAGGGTATTTTCCAGCACGGGAGGCGTTATTATTTACGCGCTCCTGGGATGGCGGATGCGAAGCAAACAAGGCTTCCAGAGCATTACTTTTCCGGTTCTGCACTTTACTCAGGAAAACCCGTTGCACATCAACTGCAGCCCTAGGGTCGTAGCCTGCGGCAACCATAAGTTTGATGCCTTCGTTATCTGCTTGAATTTCGTGGTCTCGGCTGTAATTGGCTTGGCCGGCAAAAGCTACGGCGCTGGCGCCGCGCATGGCAAGTTCGCGGTACTCCGGCACTTTCGCACCCACGCCCAATCCCACCAGTGCCCCCAGCAAGCTGGCTCCACCGGCTTTTTTCTGCATACGGGCGCTGTGGCGCTTGGTGACGTGTGAAATTTCATGGGCCAGTACCGCAGCCAGTTGTGCTTCATTGTCCAGTTCAGCCAATAGACCGCGATTTACGGCGATTTTTCCACCCGGAAGCGCCCAAGCATTGAGTTCCGAATTATTGATGACTACGAAGGCATAGGGTAGGTCAGGGAACGCACTGGCACGCGCCAGCTTCCTGCCAACGCGTTCTACATAGGCTTGCAGTTCCAAATCTAAATTAGAGAGGCCGCCTTGCGATTGTTGCGCAGGCCCGTACTGCTTGGTGCCCACGGCAATTTCTTGTGCGGTTACCGGCTTGTCGGCTGCCAAACTAGCGGCTGAGGCCGAGGCAAGTACAACGGCAAAAAAAGACTGAATCCATAGTGCAGTGCAGCGCATGACTGATCTCCGAAGTAGATGTTTCTATCTTACATGGCAGATATGGCCAACATATGAACAGATACGGTACATAACTACGGTACACAGGCAAGGACTATGATGGTATATTTTCAACACGTTTAAAATATATTTGACTGCCACTATGACTCTAGAACACGCCCGCTCGTATTATGCCGCCAGTGCCAATCCGCAACCGGAGCGGCCCGAGCTCACAGGGGTACACAGCGCCGATGTCTGTATCGTCGGGGCCGGCTACACCGGATTATCATCGGCATTGCATCTGGCGGAAGCAGGGTTCAAAGTCATTGTGCTGGAATCGGCTAAGGTCGGCTGGGGTGCTTCCGGACGTAACGGTGGCCAGATTGTGCACAGCTATTCCCGTGATATTGATGTCATCGAGCGTAACCATGGCAAGACCGTTGCCGATGCCATGGGCAGCATGGCATTTGAAGGTGCCCGCATCATCCGCGAACGCGTTGCAACCTACGGCATAGACTGCGATTTGAAAAATGGTGGCATCTATGCCGCAAAAACGCGAAAGAAAGTGGAGGGGCTGCATGAACACAAGGCGCTCTGGGAAAAATACGATGGTCTGAAAATGGAGTTCGTGGAAGGCGATGCCATTAAGGCGCATGTGGGTACGGATGCCTATGAAGCCATTCTGATCGATCCGACCGGCGGCCATATTCACCCGTTGAATCTTGCCCTGGGTGAAGCCACGGCCTTTGAATCCTTGGGCGGCGTGATTCATGAGCAGTCCACGGTCACTGAAATCCGCCGTGGACAAGCTGCAGTGGTAAAAACCGAAAAGGGTGAAGTGCATGCCAAATTCGTAATTGTGGCCTGCAATGCCTATATCGGCGATCT
>JAHEBG010000297.1 GCA_024642445.1 Gammaproteobacteria bacterium
TGCAGGAATTCCGCGCTGCGTTCACAGCGTTCGCGCGCCAGACTATGCGCGGGCGAGCCGCCGTGACGCACGGTGAGGATGAACCGTGCGCCCAAAAAGATGTGTGATTCGCCGTAGCGGATTTCATCTTCCAGAAGCTGTGCGGTATTAAGCACCATGAACAGGCAATTGCCGTAGCGCTCGATTTTGGAACGCTGGTGGGCTTTGTGCGCATCTTCAATGGCCAGTGGATGCAGGTCGAATTCCACCTGCATCTTGAACAGCAGGGTTTCATCGGGTTCCAGCAGGCTGACCCAGACAATACTGCCATCGGACTCAGCCAGTGCATTGGAAATGTCATCAAGTTGCAACGGATGGGCATTGCCTGCAACGTCATAGCGGGCTATGAAACGAATGGTTTCAGTTCGCGGAGCAGTGCTTACCAAAGAGTGCATTCGCCCATGATAAGCCATCCGGCGTCATCGGCAAGTTATTTATCGGTACTCGCCAAGGCATGTTTGGCAATCAGCCAATGCAGAGGCAACAGCAGTAACAGCCAGTTCATATTGACCTGGCTTCCAGCGCCCAGAAGTTTAAGCAGCACAGCGGCCACTGCCGATCCGGCCACCGCATGCACTGCAAATGTATACGCGCGTTGTGCAAGCCCCTGTTTATTCCGTAAGCCATACATCAACGCGGCAAGCAAGGCGAAGGGTGACATCAGCAATAGATTCTCATTGCCGTGTGCAAACCGGTGTTCGGTAAAAAGCCAAAGGCACAGCATGATGCAGCCTGCCACACCAAATACAAGCCAAAATGCCAGCATCAGAGCGTTTCCTAGGGCGGGTCGAAACCGTAGGGCTGCGAAAAATACGCCGGCCATGGCCAGTCCGGCGAACAGCGCAGTAATGGGCCATTGCGGCAATTCTTCAGGGGGTGGCGCAATGCGGTTCGGCAGCAGGCTTTGGGTTTCCATAACCAAGGGGTTGCCTGAGCTATTGCGGGTTTCGGCCAGACTTTGGGCCAGTCGCATAGGTATGAAGGCATCTTGCCAACGGTTCAGCGCTTTGTCGGCCTCTGAACTCAGGCCCAAATCAAAGCCCAAGGCCATCCATTTTGCCGGCCATGCCAAACGCACCGTTTCCGAGCGGTAGCTGTTGCCCAGCGAGCTGGCCGTCCATTGTTTTTGCAGTTGCCCAGCCAGTGCCTGATCCAAGACATCACGGACCTGGGTGGCGCAGTTGTTGGTGAAGTAGTCGTAGCGGTAGCGGGCGTTTTCCGGGCGCGAAAGAAACTGCAGCCTGGAAATGACGGCTTGTTTCTGCTCGGCAGAAAGATCCAGCCACTGAATGCTGACGCCACGGCCGGCGGTTCGGTAGTACGACAAATCCTGTGCCAAGGGCAGGGCGGCCATCAGATAGTTCATCCGACCCTGAATGAAGTTGCCGACGAATCCGGGTTCGCTGGGGTCGAAAAAGCCGAAGTTGTACGAGGTCTGGGTTGTGCCGTCGTCCACCACGATGGCATTGTGCCCAAAGCGCTCCCAGAATATCTGCCCCGGCTGCATGGTCATAACGCCAATACGCGGCTCAGCGGCCTGCGCCGGTGGCAGCGCAATCAGCAATAGCAGAGCCAAAAGGCGCAAGGCCCGACTGAATTTACGCGGCATGGATGGTGACAATGAACCGGTGAATGCGTCGACCATCGGCATCGCCCACGCGGAAGTGGAAACGGCCAATACTCAGTTCTTCGCCGGTTTCCGGCAGGTGCCCAATGGCCGCTGCAATATAGCCGGCAACGGTGTCGTATTCATCGTCGGGAAAATTGGCACCAAATTGGTTATTGAAATCGTCGATGGGGGTCAAGGCATCGACAATGTACTGGCCGTCGGCTTGGGCGGCAATCATTACCGCTTGATTGGCATCGTCGTGCTCATCGTCAATCTCACCGACGATTTCCTCCAGCACGTCTTCGATGGTAATCAGACCGGAAACCCCGCCGTGCTCGTCGATGACGATGGCCATATGGTTGCGCGACTGCCTGAAGTCCTTCAGCAAGACGCTGAGCTGTTTCGATTCAGGTATCAGTACCACCGGACGTATCAGGCCATGGATATCGCTGGGACCGTTGTCAACGACAACCCCGCGTAACAGATCCTTGGCCAGCAAGATGCCAAGAATCTCATCTTTGTCGTCGCCATGCACCGGAAAGCGGGAGTGTCCCGATTCCACCACTTGTTGCGTGAGTTCAAGAAAGTTGCTGTTGATCGACAATGAAACCATCTGACCGCGCGGAATCATCACATCGGAAACGGTCATTTCCGAAACGGCCAAAGCCCCTTGCAGGCGTTTCAAGGTGTCGGAATCGATTAGGCCATGGCCAGCGGCCGATTCGAGCACCTCTTTCAGGTCGTCGATGGTGTCGGGTTCGCTAGAGAACGCCTGGCTGATTTTTTCGAGCCAGCTGCGTTTTTGGGGGGTACTGTCCGGTTCGTCTGTCATAGCAGCGGAATTGGCGCCGTAGGGCGGGTTTGCCTAGTTTACCGCAAAAGCGGCTTTATGCCCGATACGGATCGGCAAAGCCCAGGTCGGCCAACACAGCCCGTTCAAAGGCTTCCATGGCCTCTGCTTCACGGTCATTTTCATGGTCCAGGCCCAGCAGATGCAAAACCCCGTGTACGGTCAGGTGGGCAAAATGGGCGGCAGGGG
>JAHEBG010000298.1 GCA_024642445.1 Gammaproteobacteria bacterium
ACGGTCTTTGTAATCCAGCAGGGTGGTTTCGGTGTCTTCGAAGGTGGGCATATCAACGTTGGCCAAACGGGCACTGACGCCTTTGGCGAAATCACAGGCAACTTGGATCTGCCGGCCCAGAGGAAACATATCCGGTGCCAAGCGGGCATTCAGAAAATGGCTGAAATCGCAATCCAGGCTCTCGGCATGGGCTTGCGCTTTATCAAGGCAGGCATCCAAGGCCCGTAAGGTGCGCGAAAAGGCAGGAACGGTGGCATCGTAATAGGGGTTGCTCATGAAGTGCTCCGGTAAGTGAGCCCCATCTTCTCACAGCGCAGGGGCTTACAGGGGCTGTTCAGTAACAATGCGATTGCGGCCACCTTGTTTGGCCAATCGCAGGTGGCCATCGGCGGCTTTCAGCAACAGGCTCAAGCTGTCGCCATGCTGCGGGTAGGCCGATAACCCTGCCGAAAAGGTGATCTGTTTGCTGCTGCCGTCATCCAAACGGAAATGCGAATCGGCCAGCGCCCGGCGCAGGCTTTCCAGCTGCAAACGTGCCATGTCCGGTGAATTTTTGCCAACATACAGAAATTCTTCGCCGCCAATGCGCAGCAAAGACTCGCCCGGTTGCAGGCGTTCGCGAATCACCGTGACCGCATGTTTCAGCGCCCTGTCGCCTACCTGATGCCCGTGCTGGTCATTGATCGCTTTAAAGAAATCGAGATCGATGATAGCCAAGCATAGCGGGCTGCCGTTTTTCTTGGCGGCTTCAATCAGGCGCGGCACATGTTCGTTCAGATACATGCGGTTGTGCAGGCCGGTCAGATTATCGGTGCCCGATATTTTCACCAAACGCTGCATGCGGTAAACAATCAAGGCCGTGCTAAGGGTGAATATCGCCAGCAGAATCATGCGCTGTATGGCGTTGGACAATTCCACCGTGCCGTATTCCACCGAAAACAGTGATTCGCTGGAAAGCCCGAACAGATAGCCCATCAATAGGCCAAACTGCAGCATCGCCAAGCCACCGGCAAACCAGGTTACCCGGATGTCGTTGCGCAAAGCGGTGGTCATAATGCACAGCGGGTAGCACAACCAAGTAACCACACTGTTGCCGCCGGCAGAAGGGTTGACCATGATCAGCAGCAGCAGCACCAGACTTACGCTGGTGATGTCCGAAGCAGTGGTGGCAAACGACAGCCAGCGTGGCCGAGGTTCTTGTTTGGTCAGTTTTAGCCAGTACAAAGACACCAGCAGCGCAATCAATACGCCTATGGCGCCGGCCGAGGATTCAAACGGGGCATCCGAAAACAGGGTGCTTGCCAGGGGCAGCAATAACAGCAACAAGACAATGCCCACCCGTGCATAGGCCACCAGGCTTTCGCCCCCAGCACCAATTTCAAGCATCAGGCCGTCGGGCTTGGATTTCGCCGCCCGATAGAAATCCGACAAATGTTCCCCGAATGTAGCCACTGGCATCCTTGCAGCTTACGTTTCTGCAAGCATAACTCAGATTGCGCAGGGCGTTGTGAACAGGGGGGTTAGCAAGTCAACCGAATCTGATTATTGCCGTTATATACTGTAATTGTACTGTTGAGCGGCCTATGAAATTTATATACATTATCCTGGGTTCCATGGCATTTATTGCCCTTACAAATGCAAATGGTGGAATTGATAAATCACGACTTCCAATTGGTGATGGAAAAGTGTCAAACAAACCGATGGTCGGCTATGTTTGGCCGTGTCAAACCAATGGGTTTGGAACGCGCAGAGAACATTCCGGCCCCTGGCTTCGCGATGACGGCACCTACGATTTTGCCAACAAGCCCGCCGCTGCAGGTGAGGTGTTGTGGCCGAGTGATATGCATATCGAAACACAGGGCTTAGAAAGGACTGTTACAGGAAACCTGTTGCCGAACCATCCAACGGGAATTTTTCCAAAAAGTACAACAGATCCAACGTATCAATACGCACCGAATCCTCACCCGATCAAAGCCCGTGAAATACTGATGCGCTTGCCCACCACCCCGGTATTGGCCGAGCATGCTTCATGTGTACCTATGGGTGCTGTTGGAATAATGCTAAGTGGCGCAGCTTTGTTCAATGGATTGGATGCCAATGGCCAAGATGCAGTGGCGCATGAAATTCAAGACAAGTGTCAAGGCCACCCAGAGCGCAACGGTACCTATCATTACCATAACTTGAGCACATGCTTGAAAGATGGTAACAACAGTAACGAACATTCTGCCTTGGTTGGCTACGCGTTCGATGGCTTTGGCGTTTATGGCCATCGCGGCGAGGGCGGTAAGGAATTGGTCAGTGCCGATCTTGATGCCTGCCATGGGCATACGCATGAAATAATGTGGGATGGTCAGCGTAAGCGTATGTATCACTACCACGCAACATGGGAATATCCATACACCGTAGGCTGCTACCGGGGGACGCCCGAACGTCTTGCCAGGCCAGTAGACGCGAGGTCACAACGTTAAAACAAATTAGCTCAGACCAATACTGTATAGCCAAAGCAATAATTGTGTGAAGCAGATACTTAAATTACTTATTAACTGCAAGCGCTAGGCCGTGTCTTTGGGAGCGAATGGCGTCGATCGAATCAGCCACACCATAATTGGCAAAACAAATATGTTGATGAGCAGGGTGTTGATGACCGCTCCAGATATGAGCAAGCCAGTAAAAAGCGGGCTGG
>JAHEBG010000299.1 GCA_024642445.1 Gammaproteobacteria bacterium
CCGGTAGGGCCGGTGACCAGAATCAGGCCCTGAGGTTGCTCGATGAGGTCACGGAATATCTTCGGGCACCCAAGCTCATCCAGTGAAAGTATCTGGCTGGGAATGGTACGGAACACCGCCGCAGCGCCACGGTTCTGGTTGAAGGCGTTAACACGGAAACGCGCCAATCCGGGAATTTCAAACGAAAAGTCGACTTCCAGGAACTCTTCGAAATCGCGCCGCTGCTTGTCCGACATGATGTCATAGACCAAGGCATGCACCTGCTTGTGGTCCAGCGCCGGAATATTGATGCGTCGGACATCGCCGTCCACGCGAATCATCGGTGGCAGGCCGGCGGAAAGGTGCAAGTCGGAAGCTTTGTTCTTGACTGAGAATGCGAGCAGTTCGGCAATATCCATTTTATTTCCCCTAATCCGTGGCTTATCATGGCACAGTATCAAGCCAAGTATAACCCTCTGGTATTTTTCGACAAGTCCATGTCCGACCTACGCACAACCTATCGTCATCTTCAGGACACGCTGTCTGAACTGGAGCGGACGCATGGCAAAAGGATACGGTTGCTGGCCGTTTCAAAAAGCCAACCGGCTTCGCTAATCCGTGAATGTACCGAATTGGGGCAGAGAGCCTTCGGCGAAAACTACGTGCAGGAAGCATTGGCGAAAATGGCTGAACTGCAAGCCCTGGAATTGGAATGGCATTTAATCGGCCCTTTGCAGTCCAAAAAATGCAGAGCCGTTGCCGAAGGTTTTGCCTGGGTTCAGACTATTGATCGTGAAAAAATCATTCCGCTGTTGGCGGAATTCCGGCCTAGAGATGCGCAACCTCTGAACGTGCTGATCCAAGTGAACGTTGATCATGCTCCCAGCAAAGCGGGCTGCCTGCCCGCGCAAATCAGCCTTCTGGCCGAAAAAATCGCGCAATACCCCGAGCTGCGTCTGCGCGGCCTGATGGCCATTCCGCAACCTGATCCAGATACGCTAGCCACCGCATTTGCTCGAATGCAGACACTGTTTACCGAATTGCAACAGCAGTACCCTGCTATCGATACGCTTTCGATGGGCATGAGCGATGATTTTCCGATGGCCGCCGGCTACGGTGCCACACTGGTTCGCGTTGGCAGCGCTTTATTTGGCCAACGCCCTACTTCACCTGAGGCTCTATGAACGCACAAATCACATTCATCGGCGGCGGCAATATGGCCCGCAGCCTCATCTGTGGATTGCTCAAGCAGGGCTTTGACAAAACCCGTATTCACGTCTCAGAACCCTATGCCCCGACACGTGCGGCGCTGGAATCCGAGCTTGGCCTGAAGGTACTCGACGACAATACACAGGCCGCCAGCAACGGGAATGTCTGGGTTTTCGCGGTCAAACCGCAAGTGATGAAATCGGTATGCGCGGCACTGCAGCCTTTGGCGCAACAGAAGCGCCCGTTGATACTTTCCATTGCTGCCGGCATCACCTCGGAACAATTGGATGCCTGGCTGGGCGGCAACATGCCCGTGGTACGAATTATGCCCAATACCCCAGCGCTTCTTGGTGCCGGTGCTAACGGTCTGTACGCCAATGCGCAGGTTTCTGCAGAGCAGAAAGCAACGGCTGAGCAGCTGTTCAGTGCAACCGGCGTGTGTGCATGGATAGCCGATGAAGCCTTGATGGATACGGTAACCGCCCTTTCCGGCAGTGGGCCGGCGTATGTATTTCTATTGTGCGAAGCCATGCAAGCCGCTGCCGAACACCAAGGATTGCCGGCAGATGTGGCGCGCGCACTTGCCGTTCAAACCTTTGTCGGTTCGGCAAAAATGTTGAGTGAATCGGGAGAAGCCGCCGATGTACTTCGGCAACGGGTAACCTCACCGAACGGAACCACCCATGCCGCCATTACCGCTTTCGAAGACGGCGGCTTGCGGGCGCTGGTTCAAACCGCCATGGATGCAGCCACCGAGCGTGGCCTGCAGCTCAGCCGGGAAAACGATTAAGCGCGGGCCCAGGCGGCGATATGCGCTGCCATGGCATCCAGGCCGTCGGTCAGCGCGGCCGGGCCGGGCTGTAGGATAATCGGCGATTTGATTTCGAACATGCACTGCTCACGCACCGCAGTGATGGCTTGCCAACCGGGTCTCTCTGCCACTTTGCCTGGGCGGAATTTCTTGCCGCACCAGGAACCGAAAATGATGTCGGGATTGGCCTCAATCACGCGCTGCCCGTCGGCCATGATCCGTTGTTTCGCCAAGGGTTCCTGCGCCAGGTCCGGCAGGATATCGTCGCCACCGGCAATACGGATCAACTCCGCAACCCACTGAATGCCTGAAATCAGCGGTTCGTCCCATTCCTCAAAATACACTTTCGGCCGCACTCGCAATGTTGCCGCCTTTGAAGCTACCCGGTCGAGGTGGGCGCGCAACTCAGCAACATAATCGTTGGCCTTGCTGGCCTCGCCCACCAATGCCCCCAGGCGCTGGATATAGTCGAGGATGCCGTCCACACTTCGGTGGTTGCTGATCCAGACTTCAATGCCATGCTTGATAAGAGCAGCCGCTATATCCGCCTGAATATCGGAAAAGCCCACCACAAAATCCGGCTTGAGCGCCAATATTTCACCAATTTTGGCACTGGTAAATGCACTGACTTTGGGTTTCTCGCGCCGGGCAATGGCCGGCCGCACGGTAAA
>JAHEBG010000300.1 GCA_024642445.1 Gammaproteobacteria bacterium
CGTTTTTTCCTTGCTGGCGGCCGGCTATGTGCCGGTCATTACCCACCCGGAACGGCTCACCTGGCTGGAAGGCCACTATCCGGCATTTCAGCGCATGGTGCAGTCCGGTGCGTGGATCCAGCTTACCGCCGGCAGCATCACCGGGCGTTTCGGAAAACGGCCGCAGTATTGGGCCGAACGCATTCTGGATGAGGGCCTATGCCACATCATCGCCACCGATTCGCACCATATCGACCGTCGCCCGCCTTTGTTGGCGGAAGCCCGCGACGCAGCGGCCAAACGCTTGGGCAGAACCGAAGCGGAACATCTGGTGCTGACAAGACCGCAGGGAATCCTTGATAATAGCAGCCCGGATTCCTTGCCTGAACGGCCAGCTGCCAGTAAGGGCGGCAAGGGCAGCAAGGGCAGTGAAAGCCCCTTTTGGCAACGCATATTCGGTACTATGAAGCATTAAGGCAGTGGAACACCCATGAAAACTCGATTTTGCGCGGCATTGGCCGTTTTTTTGCTGCTCACCCTTTCGGCCTGTGCCAGCGCGCCCGCCGGCGGGCCTGCCGACGGCAGTATGGTGCAGGTGACTTCGGGTAATGTCTTGGATTTGCCCGATTCGATTTCCGGTGCAGGCGAATACACCGGCAAATCCGAATACCGCATTGGCGCCAATGATCTGCTGAAAATTTCCATTTTCATGAACAATGAATTGGAGCGCGAATTGCGGGTCAATGCCTCCGGACAGATTTCCCTGCCCTTGATCGGTTCCTTGCAGGCCGGCGGCAAGACCGTGCTGGAACTGGAAACCGAAATCGCCGATAAGCTGGGCAAGAACTATCTGCAGAACCCGCAGGTTACCGTGTTCATCAAGGAATTTACCAGTCAGCGCGTTACCGTAGAGGGCGCGGTGAAGCGCGCAGGCATTTATCCGATTATGGGCAGAACCTCGTTATTGCAGGCCGTGGCCTTGGCCGGCGGCACCGATTCCGATGTATCCGATGACGAGTCGGTGGTGGTGTTCCGTACCGTGGACGGCAAGCGCATGGTGGCTAAATTCAATTTGCAAATGATACGCGCAGGCGAATTCGGCGACCCGCAGATTTTCGGCGACGACATCGTTGTGGTGAACGAATCCAGGGTGAAATCCGGGTTTAAACGCTTCATGCAAGCCATTCCTCTTCTCAACACGTTCGTCATTTATTAAGTCAAGGTTGCCTGTACATGTCCAACGAAGCCAATACGCCGCCTGAAGATGAGCGCGCCGCAGCATTGCCTGTGCAAGCCGATGCCCGAAATACGGCATTAGCGGTACGCTCGGCCGGTGGCTTAACGGTAGGACACACCGCAGCAACAGACAGCCATGAATTCGATATCGACATCATCGGGTTGTGGCATATTCTGCTGAAACGCCGTTGGACCATTGCCGGGACCGTGGCCTTGGTGTTCATCATCGGCTTGATTGCATCGTTACTGATCACCCCCATTTACCGCGCCACCAGCTCAGTGCAAATCGACCGTGAAATGGTCAATGTCACCAACGAGTCCAACCCGGTGACCGATTTGTGGATGGATCCGGATTACATCAACACCCAATACCAGATTTTGCAGAGCCGGGAACTGTCGTCACGGGTGCTCAGTGATTTGGGTTATCAGGATGAAAAACGCTTTACCCAGATCTTCAAACCATCGGCCGCGCAGCAGATCAAAGCCTGGCTGGGTTTGGCTAAACCGGCAACCGATGCAAACGGTAAAGTAACCACCACGCCTGCCGCGGAAAAAAACAAAGCCATCGCGCGTGTGGCGCAGTTCATGCAAGGCTATGTCATTGAGCCGGTGCGCAATACCCGATTGGTGAAAATCCATTACAACAGTACCGATCCGGCCTTCGCCATTCAAGCATCCAACAGTCTGGCCGAAGCCTTCCAGAGCCGAAATCTGGAAACCCGCTTTGAAACCTCGAACTATGCCAAAAATTATCTGGAAGACCAGCTCAAGCAACTGAAACTCAAGCTGGAAGATTCGGAAGCGCAATTGGTGCGGTTTGCCGAGAAAGAGCAGATTGTCAGCACCGGTGACGAAGCCGGATCATTGCCGGAACAGAATATCGGCGCGCTCAATGCCGCGCTGTCGAAAGACAAGGAAGACCGCATCCGCGCGCAATCGCGCTGGGAGCAGGCGCAAAGCAGTGTCGGTCTGGTTACCTTCGGTGAAACCAGCAACAATTCCATCATCCGCTCCCTGCAGGAGTCGCGTTCGAAGTTAGTGACCGAGTACCAAACCAAGCTCAGCACCTTCAAGCCGGCCTACCCGGTGATGGTGCAGTTGAAAGCGCAGATCGACGATCTGGATAAACAAATCGCCTTGGAAATCGGCAATATTCGTTCGGCCATCCGCGGCGAATACGAGGCCGCACAGCAAAACGAGAACCTGATTGCGGCTCAAATCGGCAGCTTGAAAGGCGAGGCCCTCGATCTGCAAAGCCGATCCATTCAATACAATGTGTACAAGCGTGAAGTGGACACCAATCGCCAGCTGTACGATGCCACCTTGCAGCGCTACAAGGAAATTGGCGTTGCCGCCGGCGTGGGCCTGAATAACATCGTGGTGATGGATAAGGCAGTCAATGCCGGCAAGTTCCGGCCCAATATTCCGTTGAACTTGGCTATCGCCCTGTTTC
>JAHEBG010000301.1 GCA_024642445.1 Gammaproteobacteria bacterium
CCGAGCCGGCACGCCAGAGCTGGGCCACTTGTTTGACCGTGCCTGAAATGTCGGCGGTATCGGTGTTGGTCATCGACTGCACCACAATGGGATGGGCGCTGCCCACCCACAGCCCGCCAACCTTTACCGAATGCGTTGCGCGCCGCGCCAACGCCTTGCCTTCACTCTGCATTGTCAGTAGCCTCCGGCACTACCAGCAAGGTGTAGTCCATGTTCGATGACAATACGGTTGGGCGCAACATCAGCGATTCCATGGTTCGCGGGCCCCGCAACCGGTAGGGTTCGTAACCGTAATGGGCATCCACCTGCAATTTGGCAGCCATGGATTTTCCCGACCACAGAAAACTGCTGGGCATTTCCGGGTCCAAGGCCTGCAGTTCTAAACCACGCACCAGTGGCCCTGGATGGCCTTCAACAGGCACGCGCAGTGCCACGGCCAGACAGCGTCGCGTGAGCAGTTTGATTCCGGCCAAAATGCTGCCGTCCTGTTCATAGCGCAGCCAGCGCACCACGCCCAACATCCAATCCGGTTCATTGCTGGCAGGCATGGCATTCAAACCCACCACCTCGCCAACCCGAATGCGCAACCCCGGATCTGCCGACCAACGCAACAGATAGCCGCCCAGACTGTGGTCACTGACCTGGGCCGGCAAAGACCTGGGCGCTTGCCCGTCACTGCTCATGCTCAGCCAATCCGCAGCCAGACTCAAGCCTTGGCTGCCCTGCTGCGAAATTTTCTGGGTGTAGCGTTCAAAATCCATCTGCCCTGCGGCAAAAAAATGTACGGAACTGAGCCCGCACACGGTTTGCAACGTGTAATCGGAAGGAATGCGCACAGCGTGCCGCGCTGCCGCCAGCCCGAAATTGCGCAAGGTACGCTTCAACACCGACAGCGGCAATTCGAGCTTACCCGCTTCGGGAATGCGCACCTGCACGTTCTCGCCATCCTCTGCATACTCGGCATGGATCAACGCCTGTTGCAATGCCGAAAAGTCCAAGCCAGCCGTTTCACCTTCTGGCAAATCGGCGTCCGGTGGCAGATCGGCATCCTTCGGCAGTGCTGCCGTAAACTCGCCCTCCGAACCCGTCTTGATGCGGCAACTGTCGGCCAGCCCGAACGCCAACGCCTTCATCAGATCCAACTCGCGGTGCGCGAACGCAAACGGATTCATCAGTGACAACAGACAGCTTTCGATGTACAAGGTGCGAACCGACAGCGGTTTTTTCGCCACCGGCTCGGTCACGGCCTTGCCGTCGACATTCACTGATGCTGCAAACTGATACACACGATGCAGACCCAGCCAAATGGATGGCGGCGCACCACGGTACAAACTCCACGACTGCAGCAGGCATTGCTGATAATGCCAGGTGGCGCGCTCCAGAGCCGTTGTTACGGCGCCCGATTTCAACAGGCCTATGCTGCCCTCGGGGGCGCACAATTCATGGCAAGCCAATCGATAGTTATCGGCAAGTACGCTGTTCAGGGCTTGCGCGTTTTGTGCATGCTGCAGGCGGTCGGCGGTCATCGGCAGCGGACTGCCCATGAACTGGCGTTCCAGCCACAAGATCGTATCCAACACCGTTTCCCGCAACTGTTCCAGCTGGTTGTATCGGCTGTTGCCACTGAGGGCATGCCCCAGATGGGCCGCCAATGCCGACTGGAGGGTTACGGCGGTTCCCTTCGGATTGCCCCGGGGCAGATTGTCCAACCACTGCTTCAGGCCACGTCCGTCCGCCGGCAGTAGCGCAGGGCCGGAAGCCCCGTGATCCGCAAAGCCCTGTGACAGACGTGAATACGCAACCGACATGCACTTCTCCTTGAGTGGATAGTTTAATGGAAATCGCCCATATCCGTGTACTCGGGTATTCTATGGCTGTGACCGAATCTTCCACTCCCCTGGCCGAACGCCGTATATTCAAGCCAGCACAGCTCAATGCCCTTGCCAAAGATCTGTTGGAATCGAACTTCCATCAGATCTGGATTGAAGGGGAAGTCAGCAATTTGTCGAAACCCGCATCCGGGCACCTGTATTTCACTTTGAAAGACAGCCATGCCCAGATTCGTTGCGCCATGTTTCGCAACCGTGCGATGTATCTGCCGGCCCCGCTGAAAGACGGGCAACAGATTCTGGTAAGGGCGCGCCTGACCCTGTACGAAGCCCGCGGTGATTACCAATTGGCAGTGGAATCGGCCGAACCGGCGGGGCAAGGCGCGTTGCAATTGGCATACGAGCAATTGAAAGCCAAACTGGATGCCGAGGGCCTGTTCAACCCCGCCAATAAACGGCCTTTGCCGCCGTTGCTTCAGCGATTGGCGTTGATAACCTCGCCGCGTGGCGCGGCCGTGCACGATGTGCTGACGGTTCTGGGCCGTCGCTTTCCGCTCGTGCCAGTGGAACTCTGGCCGGTACCTGTGCAAGGCGCAGAGGCCGCTGCAGAAATTGCGGCCAGCCTGTCGGCGGCGTTGGCCTCGCAACGCTACGATGCCATTCTGATTACCCGAGGCGGTGGCTCGCTGGAAGACCTGTGGCCGTTCAACAATGAAGCGTTGGTCCGATTGGTTGCCGCATCGCCGGTGCCGGTGGTTTCCGCAGTCGGCCATGAAGTGGATTTTACCCTGCTCGATTTCGCCGCCGACTTGCGTGCCGCCACGCCGTCGGCTGCCGC
>JAHEBG010000302.1 GCA_024642445.1 Gammaproteobacteria bacterium
CTAAGGGTCTCAATGCCGGTTTCCCGTTTCAGGCGTACCAGTAAGGTTTCCTGCAGGTATTTTCCGGCCGGCATCACCGGCAGAAAGTGCGGTTTATCCACCACCAGCAGGCTATCGTCCTGAAACAGGATTTGGGCATCAAAAGGAATTCGGGTTTCGTTCGCTACTGCACGGTAGTAGTGAACCGTGCTGTTCGCGCAGTACGGGCTTTCTATGCCAAGTGCTGAGCCGTCACCGTCGCAAACCAGGCCATCTTGCATGCGCTGTTGCCAAGTTTCACGGGAGATGGCCGGAAACTGCTGGCAGAGAAAATCAATCAGGCGCGGCCAGTTGCCGGGAGGCAATACCACGGTACTGGCGCCAACACCCTGCCGTAGCGGCATCGGGTTCATTGCGGGTCACTCGGCAACGAAAAAACCGGCCGAAGCCGGTTTTTCTTCAAGCGGCAGCACAGAGCAATCAAGCGGCTTTAAGGGCCTTGATGTGCGCGCTCAGGCGGCTCTTATGGCGAGCAGCCTTGTTTTTGTGGATCAGGCCGCGCGAGGAATAGCGGTCCAACACCGGCACGGCGCTGACATAAGCCGCTTCAGCAGCAGCGACATCCTTGGTTTCCAAAGCCTTGATGACTTTCTTTACCAGGGTGCGCAGCATCGAACGATGGCTGGTGTTGCGCGCATTGCGGACGGTGGCCTGTTTGGCGCGTTTCTTTGCAGATTTGATATTGGCCACAGCGGGCTCCTGAAAAACGGGTTGAAGTTACAAATAAAGATGGAAAAGTATGGCAGAAAATCCGCGTTGCGTCAATAATGAAGGCACTTTTGCCGTTCAGCTTCCGGAAACCATAGTGGTCAAACACGGACTTTTGCGTTCCACCGCCATTTTTGGCTCAATGACCTTCCTTTCCCGGATAGCCGGCTATGTCCGGGATTCCCTGCAGGCCGGCCTGTTTGGCACCGGGGCCGCGGTCAGTGCGTTCGTGGTGGCGTACCGGATTCCCAACTATCTGCGCCGCATTTTTGCCGAAGGCTCGTTTTCCTCAGCGTTCGTGCCGGTGCTGTCCGAACTGCGGGAAAAGGGCGACGAATCCCAGATTCAGGACTTTCTGGACCATGTTGCCGGAGCCTTGTTGGCGGTAGTGCTGATAGTGACTGCCCTGGGGATCGCCTTATCGCCCTACATCGCCCAGCTGTTTCTGGCCATGGCCGAAAAAGACTCGGAACTGGTTGAAATGACCGCTGCCATGCTGCGGATCACTTTTCCGTATTTAACCTTCATATCGATGACGGCGCTGGCCGGCTCGGTGATGAACAGCCTAAAGCATTTCGGGTTGCCGGCGTTCATCCCGGTTTTGCACAATGCCGCCATTATTTTCGCAATGTTGGCCTTGGCACAGTATTTCGAGGTGCCGGCGTTTGCACTGGCCTGGGGTGTAACTCTGGCCGGCGTATTGCAATTCTGCGTCATGTGGCCGGCTTTGAAGCGCTTCGGGGTACGCCCGAAATTTAAGCTGGATTTCAAGCACGAAGGCGTGCGTAGGGTGTTCAAGTTGATGCTACCCACCATATTTTCATCGTCGGTGGCACAACTCAATTTATTGGTCGGCACCGTGTTCGCCTCGGCATTGGTGGCGAATGCTCAGAGCTGGCTGTATTTTTCCGATCGGCTTACCGAGTTACCTCTGGGCCTGTTCGGGGTCGCCATCGGTACCGTGATTCTTCCGCATTTGTCACGCCAGCATGCCGCCGATAACCGGGCCGGCTATAACCGTGCACTTGATTGGGGAATGAAAACGGTGTGCCTGATCGGCATTCCGGCAGCAGTGGGCTTGGTGGTTCTGGCTGAGCCCTTGTGCGCCAGTCTGTTCCAGCGCGGCAAATTCACCGCCGAAGATACCCGAATGGTGGCCATGGCCGTTTCCGCCATGAGCATCGGCATTCCGGCATTCATGCTCTCGAAGGTGCTGTTACCGGCCTTTTATTCACGCCAGGATACCAAGACGCCGATGAAAGTCGCGGTCTGGACGGTATTCCTGAATGTCGCGCTGATTGCCGCATTTGTCAGTATTCTGCGTTGGCTGCATTCGCCCTATGCGCACGCGGGCATCGCCTTGGCTACCGCATTCGCCGGCATCTTCAATGCCGCGGCATTGGCCTGGTGTCTTCGCAGGGAAAACGTGTTCCATCCGGAGTCAGGTTGGACTTCATGGCTGTTGCGCATTGGGCTGGCCTGCGCACTGATGGCCACCGTGGTGTTATTGATTCGTTGGCATGTGGGCGATTGGCGCGTTCTGGGAAGCCTGATGCGGTTTGTCTGGCTGGCGGTGGCCATTGCCGCTGGCGGTGGTGCCTATTTTGCCAGTCATTGGCTGTTCGGCCTGCGTTTACGGCATTTACGTGAAGTTTAGGGGCGTAAAACGGTATAATTTAGGCCTATGACGGTGTTATTTCGGGATTTCTCAGGGCCACAGATATGCCCGCGCGGCAGCGTGGTCTGCATCGGCGCGTTCGATGGCCTGCACCTTGGGCATCAGGCCTTGTTAGCGCAGGCAAAGCAAAAAGCCGAAGCCCTCGGTCTGGATTTGGCTATTGTAAGTTTCGAGCCCTGCCCCGGGAATATTTCAGCAAAGACAATCCGCCACCCCGATTAATGCGG
>JAHEBG010000303.1 GCA_024642445.1 Gammaproteobacteria bacterium
GGCATTGCCCGGCGTACATGCCATGACTGACGTGACCGGCTTCGCACTGATGGGGCACTTGTTGGAAATGTGCGAGGGCAGCGGCGTTCAGGCCGAAGTGCAGATGGCATCGGTACCGGTTATGGCGCCAGTGGCCGACTATATTGGCCAAGGCTGTGTACCTGGGGGCACGGGGCGGAATTTCGCCAGTTACGGCCATAAACTGGGCGAGCTGACCGAAATGCAACGAACTGTATTGTGTGATCCGCAGACCAGCGGTGGCTTGCTCATTGCAGTGGCCGAAGATTCAGTGTCGGACGTAGAATCGTGTCTGTTGCAGGCAGGCATCCCACCGGTATGCATCGGCCACCTAATGGAGCGCGGCCAAGGCCCGTGGGTGCAGGTGCGTTGAACCGAGCGGACAGTGCCGACTATGCCGGAATTCTGATTGAAGGCTTGCCTCTGATCGATACCCGGTCACCTTCGGAATTCGCACAAGGTGCCATGCCGAACGCGGTCAATTTGCCCTTGATGAGCGATGACGAACGTGCTGCGGTGGGCACCTGTTATAAACGCAAAGGACAGGACGCCGCCATTGCTCTGGGCCATGAACTGGTACAGGGTGATTTGAAGCAGTCGCGGGTGATGGCTTGGCGCGATTTTGCCGTGCAACATCCGCACGGCTATCTGTATTGTTTCCGTGGCGGCCTGCGCTCGCAGATTGCTCAGCAGTGGCTGCACGATGCCGGCGTGGCATACCCGCGCATTCAGGGCGGCTACAAAGCAATGCGGCAGTTTTTGTTGCAGGCCATGCAATCGCAATGCCAGCAACAGCGGTTTCTGGTGGTTTCCGGGCAAACCGGCTGTGCCAAGACCCGGCTTTTGCAAGGAATGCCACACGCCGTCGATCTTGAAGGCCTGGCGCGCCACCGCGGCAGTGCTTTCGGAAAGCGGGTGGGTGGCCAGCCCACACAGATTGAATTTGAAAACACGTTGGCGCTAGCGCTGATGCGCAAAGCGCGTGCCTTGCCGGAAATGCTGACTCTGCTGGAAGATGAGAGCCGCCTGATAGGCCGTTTGGCAGTGCCCGAAGTGCTTCGTGAACAGACACTGCAGGCGCCATTGGCGGTGATTGAAAGCGATCTGGAGGTACGCGTGGAGCATACCTATGCCAACTACATTCTGCATAACCTGAGTGAATGGCAGGCGCACGCCGGTGTCGAGCTTGGGTTCCAGTATTTCTCCGAAGAACTGCTGGCCAATTTGGCCAGTTTGCAGAAACGCTTGGGCGGTTATCGCTCTACCTTGCTGCAGAACGTGATGTCCGACGCGTTGATCGCACATTCCAGCGGAAAGCCCGAGGTGCACCGACAGTGGATTCGTATTCTTTTGAAGGAGTACTATGACCCTATGTACGCCTACCAACTCGGCTTGAAATCCGAGCGGGTGGTGTTCAAGGGCGATTACGATGCGGTTAAGGCGTATTGCGCCGAATGCCGTACCGTATAATTAACAGATATTTTCTATAAATATAGAGGAAATCATGGCCGGAGGCTGGAGCCGCGACGGTGCAGTGCAGGAGCAGATCGATGCCAGTGTTGAAGACGGCATTGCCCGCGCCCGTGGCCGATTGCCGGCGGGGCCTAGCCTTAGCCGCTGTGAAGAGTGTGAGGTCAAAATTCCCGAGGCGCGGCGCAAGGCCGTCCCAGGCGTCCGGCTATGTATCGCCTGCCAACAGTTACAGGATGCGCAGACAATGCAGGGTGGCATCAACCGACGCGGAAGCAAAGACAGCCAATTGCGGTAATTCAATGAGTCTGGAGTAGAGAATGTTGCAGCAACTTCCCTTAGAAACCATCAACGGCTGGAGCCGGAATACCTTGATACAGACCCTTGGCATCGAGTGCGTGGCATTGGATGCCACCAGCTTGACCGCGCGCATGCCGGTCGATGCCCGCACCCATCAGCCTGCGGGATTGCTGCATGGTGGTGCCAGTATGGCGCTGATTGAAAGTCTGGGCTCCATGGGCTCTAGTCTATTGATAGATACCGATACCGAAATGCCCTTGGGTCTTGAAATCAATGCCAACCATTTGCGTGCTGTAGCCAGCGGCTATGTGCGCGGCGTCGCCCGAATCGTTCATGCCGGAAGGCGAACCCATGTCTGGCAAGTGGATATTACCGATGAAGCCACCGGCAAGTTGGTGTGCACCGGGCGTTTGACGGTAATGGTGGTTCCGAAAGCTGCCTGAGCCAATCAACATGGAATCCCTGTTCATCTCCGCCGGCGTGGTCGCGCTTGCTGAAATCGGCGACAAAACCCAGTTGTTGGCGTTCCTTCTGGCCACCCGCTTCAAGAAACCTTGGCCTATCATTGCTGGCATCCTAGTAGCTACTGTGCTCAATCATGCTTTGGCCGGCGCCTTAGGGGCATGGATTACCGCTGTGGTCAGCCCTGAATTGCTGCGTTGGATTCTCGGTTTGTCATTCCTGGGAATGGCGGTCTGGACCATGATTCCAGACAAAATCGAAGAAGAAGAAATGCAGGTGGCGAAAAAATTCGGCGTATTCGGCGCCACCTTGATCACGTTTTTTCTGGCGGAAATGGGCGATAAAACCCAAGTGGCTACGGTGGCTATGGCGGCGCATTTCTCCAGCGCG
>JAHEBG010000304.1 GCA_024642445.1 Gammaproteobacteria bacterium
CACCGAGCCCGGAATTATTGCGGCGGAATCACCGAATCCGATTGTGAATCAATTGGTCATCATGCCCGATATCGAAAAGCGGTTGGAAGCGTTCGTCCGATTGGGCCACGGCATCATTGTCTTTCCTGGCGGCGTCGGTACGGCCGAAGAGATCCTGTACTTGCTAGGCTTGTTGATGCATCCGGACAATGCCGAGCTGTCCATGCCAGTAATTCTCACCGGACCGAAAGCGTCCGCGGCCTACTTTGAAAACATCGATCGTTTCATCCGATTGACGCTAGGCGAGGGCGCAACTGCGTATTATCAGATCGTAGTCGACGATGCCGAGCATGTGGCCAAAGCTATGCGCAAAGGTATCAATAGAGTGCGGGAGCAACGCATCCGTGAGAAGGATTCATTTTTCTTCAATTGGTCATTAACCGTGCCGCTGCCGTTTCAGTTGCCGTTCCAGCCCAGCCATCAGGCCATGGCGGAACTCAAGCTGCATAGAGATCAGCCCGTGCATGAATTGGCAGCCGACTTGCGCCGCGCATTTTCAGGCATTGTAGCCGGCAATGTGAAGGAGCCGGCCATGACAGCAATCGAGCAGCAAGGGCCGTTTTCAATATCCGGCGAAGTGGAAATCATGCATGCACTCGATGCCTTGCTGGCATCGTTCGTGGAACAGCGGCGCATGAAGATTTCCGGCGACTACCGGCCGTGTTACCGGGTGGTACGTTAAGGCCAGTTGCAGTTGCTGGTGTTGCTTCCGCCGGATAAGGACTTGGTGGCAACGGTGTTGCTTACCGTCATCACGAAATTTCCGCAACGGTCTGAGCTCTGTGAGCCGCTGCGGGTGGCAGTAAGTACATAGCCGGTGGCGGTGACATTGGTTACAGTAAGCGTGTAGTTATCAACGGTAGGGCTGCCTAAATTGGCATAGGTGCCATAACTGGTATGGTTGGAACGCCACCGTTCCTGCCTCAGTTGCAAATCGCCCAAGCCACGCATGGCTTCAGAGCGACGGCTTTTGGCCACTTGCTCGGTGAAGCTGGGGATGGCAACAGCAGCCAGAATGCCGACAATGGCAAGCGCAACGAGAAGTTCGATTAAGGTAAAGCCTCTGGTTTTCATGCCAATCTCCCTGTAACAGTGTTAAGGATGCCAAGTTCGGGTGGGGATTGCAATCATAGCCTGCACGTTTATCGGGTAAACCGCCCGTTTATCCTGCTGCAGGTTGAATGGACGGCTCAATGCGCCGATAGTAGGCTCAGGGTTCAATGCTTTGGGGGCATAGTGAGCAAAAACACACATTTCCGCGGATTTACCTTGATTGAACTGATGGTGACACTGGCAGTACTTGCCATTGTATTGGCAGCCGCCTTGCCAGGGTTTAACGAATTCCGCCAACGCAGTGCGCTTCGTGGTGCATCCGATCAAATTACCAGTTTTTGGTCAAATGCCCGCTTTGAAGCACTGAAGCGCAACAGGCTAGTGAAAGTTTCGATGACCACCAGCGGTGCCAGTTATTGTATGGGCGCAGAGATTGCCACAACGGCAACGGACAATACCAATTGCAATTGCCTGCAGGCCGACGCCACACAAGCCGATTTTTGCAGTATTGGGCGCTATCCGGCCTCGCAAGCAGAATGGAGCCGAGTGCGGTTTTTGACGGACCCCACAACCACCATTGGAACCAGTACCAACGGCGTAGTGGTGATTGATCCGAAGCGGGCGGCGTTGGCTGGCCCCGGCCAAGTGGGCTATTGGGAATTGGCTGCACCCACGGGTGGGCCGGATTACCGGCTACGCATCAACATCGATCGCTTCGGTAGGGCCGTAACCTGTGAACCGTCTGCTGCCGCTGGAAAAATTCCGCAGTATTCGAACAAGCGTTGCAACTGAGGGTATGCCCAATGAATGCTAAATATGCCAAAGGGATGAGTCTGATCGAGCTGATGATCGCCATGGTGATCAGCTTGGTGGTCATCGGCGCCGTGCTAGGCTTCACGCTGTCCAGCGTAACGACCAACTCGGAATACATCCAAACAACGCGTTTATCCCAGGAATTGCGTAACTCCATGGATTTTGTTTCCCGAGATCTGCGCCGTGCCGGATATGATCAAAATATGGCCACCTATGTGGCGTCAGTGAATGTCAGTACACCGGTCACTTCTCCGTTCAGTCGCTTGTTAATTACCGGTGATAGCAACAGCGATGGCACCGCCAATGATGCGTGCGCGTTGTATGCCTACGATTTGAGTGGCGGTACGCCGGGTGTTGTTGACTTGGCTTCCGGCGAAATCCGCGGTGTGCGTTTGGCCTTCCGCACCATTGATGGACAAAGCGTGGGTGTCATGGAGGTTGCGCAGAGCGCAGCAGGGGTTACGCCTGCCTGCGGTGGCGGTGCGCCCACCTACACCACCTATCCACCCACCTGCAGCAGTTCTGGGTGGTGCGCGCTGTCCGATCCGCGCGTGCTCAACATCACCAGCTTTACCCTGGATACCACCTTTATCAATCAGCCTGGAACTGCTGTAGCCACGCCAATCACCATTCGCGAAGTCGGTATCGGCCTTCAGGGGCAATTGTTGCAAAGCGTTGACGGTACAGTGACACGTGGTATCCGTAGCAATGTCAAAGTGCGCGCCGAT
>JAHEBG010000025.1 GCA_024642445.1 Gammaproteobacteria bacterium
TCGCCCCCAGATTGGCACTGGAAGATTTCAAGGTATGAGCCGGCGTAATCAAGGCAGCACTGTCTCGATTGCTGAGTGCCGCCAGAATCTGGCTGACCAGTTTAGGGCTGTCTTCAAGGTAAATCCGAATCAGCTGGGTGTACTCGCCGCCCATCATCTCACGTAGCTCTTCCAGGGTTTCGCGGTCAAGCGGGTTGAGCGTATTGTCCATTGCAGTGTCGGCATATGTGCCTGTATCGGTTTCGGCTTCAGCTATCGGCATTTGCGCTACAACTGAAGTAGGGCTTTGATGCTGGCGTGATTTTTCCAGCCAGTCGAGCATGGTTTGTTGCAACACTTTTCTGTCAACCGGTTTCGAAACGTAGTCATCCATGCCGGCATCCAGGCATTTCTGGCGATCTTCGGCCATGGCGTTGGCGGTCATCGCAATAATAGGAAGGCGTTTTAGGCCACGCTCGCTTTCAATGTTGCGCCAGGCTTTGGCTGCACGATAACCGTCCATTACCGGCATTTGGCAATCCATCAAGACCAAATCTACTAACTGCTGCTGCAGTATATCCAAGGCTACTTCGCCGTTTTCTGCGCTGATGCATTCGAAATTCGACAATTGCAATAGGCGCATGGCCACCAGAAGATTGACCGGATTGTCTTCGACCAAAAGCACTTTACCGTACGGCTTGTCGGTTACCAGCTGTCGCTCAGATGGCTCAATCTCAACTTTCGGTTCTGTATCCTGTCGCATCAGGCTGCTGTTGGCTGTAGTTCCCGACAACAGCTTATTGAGGTCGCTGATGATCTGGGTCATTTCGGCATTGCGGGTTATGATCCGACGTCGCGGATCGCGCCCCAGTTCCAGCGGCTCGGATTCCGTGCTGTGCAGCATAGCAATACGCAATCGTTCGTATTCAGGGTTGGCCAATACCGCTTTTTGTAGCTGTATGGCGCTTTGTCTGCCGGAGTTGACATCAATAATCAATAGGTCGATGTCGGTAACTTCGCTCAGGGCCATGGACTCTTTAAGTTGCCGTTGTGCTTCGAATACAGTAACCGCAGTGCGCAATTTGGCGCCAGCGATGCTGTTCGCCTGCTCGAACCGGCTGCTGAGGATCGGGTCGCTGGAAAACAGCAAAACGTTGGCGTTTTTCAAGTCTGAAGCAGTGCCTTGGCTGTCGCCAACGGCCTTCAATAGAGGTATTTCAAACCAGAAGGTAGAGCCGCTGCCGGCCTGAGAATTAACCCCGATTTGTCCGCTCATCAAATCGACAATACGTTTGCAGATAACAAGTCCTAGGCCGGTGCCGCCATACAAGCGGGTGGTTGAAGTGTCGGCCTGACTAAACGGCTTGAATAAACGACTGGCATCATCGCTCGAGATACCAATGCCAGAGTCCTTGATTTCAAAGCGCAACATCACATGTTGCCGGGTTTCTGTAATCTGCTTTACCCGAATACTGATCTTGCCTTTTTGGGTGAACTTGATGGCGTTGCTGAGGATATTGCTAAGCACCTGCCGAAGCCTCACCGGGTCGCCGCGCAGCGCCAAGCGCATGGCAGAATCAAGCTGTACTTCGATGCTTATCCGCTTGTTATCTGCCTGGCTTTGGAACATTTGCACAACCGAGTTGACCACCTCGCGGATATTAATTCCGGTGGATTCCAACCGCAGTTTGTTCGCCTCAAGTTTTGAGTAATCCAAAATATCATCGACAATCTGCTTCATCTGCAGCGCCGAATTGTGCGCGGTATTGAGAATTTCAGCCTGATCCTGTGCCAGGCGGCTGTTGGCCAGCAGTTCCAGCATGGGAATGATGCCATTCAATGGCGTACGGATTTCATGACTCATGGTGGCCAGAAACTCGCTTTTGGCCATGGCCGCCGACTCCGCCGCCAGTTTGGATCGCTTCAGGTCAATTTCGAAGTTCTTGTGCTTTTCCAGCTCGGTGCGAAGGTCGCTCACTTCCTGGACATGAAGCACCACTTGTGAATCGTTCGACTGCAGGGCTTTGTTATGGGCATGAATGCGCTGCCAGAGACTGCCGATGCAATACGCCGCCAACAAGGACGAAATCAGCGAGAATTGCAGCCATAGTGAATCGTTTAGCCACAAACTGATGCCGGAAGTAACGGCCGCGCCGGTGGCTGATGCCAGAGCCAGCCATCGGAACAGCAGGGTTTGGCGCGGCAGACTGTCCGGCGAAGACTCCATTACAGTACCGACTGATCGAAGCCGAACTCGAGCGTTGCCGCAGCCGACTGCACCAGGTTGCCTTGGATGAAATCAATGCCGCTCATCCACAAGGTGGCTGCAGATTGCGCATCTTCAACACTGTGCCCGATGACCTCAAGTCCATTGCGGTGTGCGAAATCCACCATGACTTTGATTTCGTCACGCGTTTTGTTGGAGCCCAGATCGGCCGTAAGCCCTTGCGCCAGTTTCACGTAACTTAGCGGCAGCGCCGTCAGCAGGTTGGGTTCGTCATTGCGCGGGTTGTAGCGGCTTAAACAGAATTGGATGCCATCATCAACCAGTGCATGGCAGAATTCTTTGATTGATTGCCGATTGAGTAGTGCGTCGTTGTGGTTGATTTCTATGACCAAAGCATTGCTGTGCAGACTGTAAGCCTTCAGCTGATTTTTCAGCCAAGCCAGCTGTTCGCCATCCAGAAGGGTGACATTGGATTGATTGACGAACAGTTTTATTTCATTCTCTTCGGCTTTATGTTTGATTGCGGTGGCGATAGCTTGTGTCAGTGACCAGCGGTCGAGCTCAATAATCAGGTTGCTGCGTTCTGCCAGCGGAATGAATTCCGCTGCAGGAACCACTTCGCCGTCTTCGGCAGTGAAGCGAAGCAGCGTCTGGTATTGTTTCTCGACACCGCCGGCAACGGCCACAATCGGTTGGTAGACATGCGACAGGCAATTGTTTTCGGCGAGTTGCGCCAAGCGCGCCAATATCGCTTCCTCACGCAACACTTCCGAGCTGGCCTGTGGTTTGTACAGCGAAATGCCGCCAGGCCGGCTGCGGGCATAGCGCGCAGTGCGTTCCACGGCGTTGATCAGGATGTCGGCATTTTCCTGAGCAAATTCGAAATGGCAAACGCCGATATGTACGCGGAATTCCACCAGCTGCTCATTGATCTCGAATTTCTGCGCCATCAGCTGGGCGCGTAGCGCGCTGGCATAGGCGCTCAGGGTGTTGTCGGCGCAATCGCCTTGGTAAACCATGGCGAATGAGCCATCTCCGAAGCGCGCTACCGGATGCGGCTTGCATTGTTGCAACAGGTATTCGGCGAATTTCTTGAGCAGACTTTCCAAGCCGCTCAGCCCGATTCGGTCTTTCAGCAGATTGACACCGTTCAGTTCGATGAAAAACAGGGCATGGTCGGTGCTTCGGATGTTTTTCTTCAACATCTGGAGAAGATCCATGCGCGGCATCAGTCCGGCAACCGTAGCTGGTGCAGGCGCGGGTTTGGCCATGACCGCGGACAATGTCCTGTGACGTTTAATTCGGTTCTGAACGGCGGCAATCAACCGTCGTGGCTTGATCGGCTTGCTCAGGAAGTCGTCACCACCGGCTTCCATCGCATCCATTTGCCGATCCTCGTCGGACTCTCCGGATAGGAATATGATTGGGATGTTCTGATGCAGCTGGGATTCCCGAATCATTTCTGTGAGTTGAATGCCGCTGGTGTTTGGCATATTGAGATCCATCAAAATCAGATCCGGGCAATACTCATTCAGACTCTCCAGCAGATTGTCGGCATCCAGAAGCACCCGGCTGCCGATTTCGGCATTGCGCAGGATGCCTTCCGCGAACATGGCTTGTGATCGGTCATCCTCGACAATCAGCACTTTGAACTGTTCGGCTTTTCCGAAGCGCAGCATTTGGTCGATTCGGCCAACCACAGCCATGGCATCTCGTTCAGTGCCGATGACGGCATCCATGCCGGCAAAGCTGCTGTTTTTTTCGGCCTCGCCCGGTGCGCATATTTGAACCAGTGTTAGTGGCTTCTGGGCATTTTTCCGATACGGAGCAATGGCGGCCAAAATGTCCTGAGCTTTGCCTGCAAACTCGGCATCGATCAGAACCAGATCAGCCGGAAGCGCCTGCAGCAGCTCGGCCAATTCGATTTCGTTCTCCAACTGCTCCACGCTCATGCCTTCACGCTCAAGCATCTGATCAATGGCCACGGCCAGTTCACCGTATCCCGTAAGATGGTAAATGCGTTGATTCTTGGAGCTTGGGTCGAGCGGGCTTGCGTCCGCGGGTGTTCCTTTGGATGTACTCATGGGTTCCGTCCTTATGGCTTGTATTTCTTCTGCATTTACTGCGGTTTGGCGCTCATCCATGGGGTAGCGTGGCGCTTCTGCATCGTCGGCCCATTGACGCCAATAGGTCTGCGGCGGCGACTCCAGTCGGGTGCTGGCAGGGATGCTAGGGTGTGCAATCGACGCAGTAGTGCGTACCGGATTGGTTGAGGTATTTTTTTCGGTGGCACCGGTAGCATTCAGCAACGCGGAAAGCTTGCGTAGTGATGCACATTGTTCGGTATCCGGAAGCGCGGGTGTCTGCAGGAGCGCCTCCAACGCGTTAATCCCGCTTTGCAAGTGGGTGTGGTCGGCTGCCGACAGGCTTTTCTTCGACAAGAATGATAATTCCTGCATATCGCGGTGCAGCTGGCTATAGGCATTGATATCGCCATGCTCTAGGCAAAGGGCTGCTAGACGCTGTCCGATATTCCTCAGATGCGGCAGAGGCTTGAAAGCGATTTGGTCTGATGGGGCGTTCATGGCCGTTGGTTTCAGGGTCCGCGATGGGGGTGCGCTGGCGGTACAAAGCGGATTGCGGATCATAACGCAATCATTATGGAAATGCAGTCCGCTTCACACAGGACTATTATGCACCCATACGTATCGGCTGTCAGCCCGAGTGCTGTTGTGGCATACCCGCTATAATGGCGTTTTAGCCTGTGCTTGGAGTTGCCAGCATGGCGATTCAAAACAAAGATTTGCCCCGGTTCTCGATTGTGGCGCAAAAACCCTATGTCCGGCGCCTTGTGCTGACGGCAGTGTTGCTGTGGCTAGTATTGGCTGCGGCGTGGCTTTGGCTGCTGTGGTATGCGTTTCAGACCGATGCCGGTCAGTTGCGCAGTGAGGTCCATCGATTGGAAGCCCAGCTGGCTGTTTCCGAAGACCGGCGTGCGGCTTTGCAGCAGTCGTTGGCCAATGCCGAGCGTGCTGACTTCATTTCACGCAATGCCAATAATCAATTGCAGGCCAGCTTGGCTGACAAAGACGAACGCATTAACGGCTTGAAGGCCGATTTGGACTTCTACGAACGCCTGGTGGGTTCCAGCGGGCGCCGACAAGGGTTGAACGTACACCAAGCCAGCTTCGAACCAATGGCCGGCGGCGGGCTGCGTTATAGCATCAAACTGACCCAGAACATCAACCGTGGCGGCAGCACCAGTGGCCAGATGCGATTCACCGTAGACGGCGTGCAGGCCGGCAAGTTGAAAACGCTGGCCTGGGAAAGCCTGCTGCAGAAACCTTCGGCCACTGGTCAGAATTTCAGTTTCCGTTACTTTCAGGCATTGCAGGGTGATGTCATGTTGCCGAGCGGCTTCACGCCGCAAAGGGTAAACGTGATTCTCAAGGGCCCTTTCGGCACCATCGAACAGGGCTTTGATTGGGCAGAGGTACGCCCCGAAGTGGCTGCGGCCACGCAGCCTTGAATGGAATATTTTACATACACATAATTTTGGAGCAGTGGTAATGAGCATGATGGGAAACAAGAAGGCCAAGTTGTCCGCTAATGGGTCTGACAAGATCGAGACCTTGATTGGGCCGCAGGTGGTAATTACCGGCGATCTGCAATTCTCCGGTGGCCTGTACATCGAAGGCAAGGTTTTGGGCAATGTCATTGCCGACGAATCAACCGATTCGTTGCTGACGTTGGCACAGGGCGGCGTGGTGGAGGGCCGTATACGCGCTCCGAAAGCGGTGATATCCGGCCGGTTGAAGGGCGATATCGAAAGCCATGATCGCATTGAATTGACCGAAACCGCCCACATTCAAGGTAATATCCATTACCGCTTGCTCGAAATCACCGCCGGCGCCACCGTCAGCGGGCAATTGATTCACGAACAATCGGCCAGCTAACATCTAACGGGCCAATAGCATGCACGATACAACGTATCAATCTCTGGATGCACCGCTCAGCCTGACGGCCTCTGCCGCGGCAAAGGTTGCCAGCTTGATTGCCGAGGAAGCCAATCCTGAGTTGAAATTGCGCGTGTACATCAGCGGTGGCGGTTGCTCCGGGTTCCAGTACGGCTTCAGTTTCGACGAGCAGGCCGAGGCCGATGATCTGTCGGTTGAGCGCGATGGCGTGACGCTGATCGTCGACCCGCTGAGCCTTCAATACTTGATGGGCGCGGAAGTGGATTACCGCGAAAGCCTGCAGGGCTCCCAGTTTGTCATTCGCAATCCCAATGCCAAGACCACCTGCGGTTGCGGCAGCAGTTTTTCCGCGTGAAATGACAGCGCCCGGATTCGCCTTCAGCCAATCGGGGCTTGATCGGGCCGAGCATTTCAGGCAAATGCCACAGAAGCTGGATGCGCTCTGGCAGTATGCCAATGTTCTGGTTTTGAATGAGAAAAACGAAGCCTGCCTGTACGATGACGGCGCACGCTATTATCCTGCGGCCCGGGTTTCGTTGCAGCGCCCGGATTCTGCTACGTTTCTTGGTCTGTCCGGTAAACAGGCCTACTTCGCCGTTACACAGGACGCGGTTTCTCATTTGCCGGTAACTACGGTGAATGTGCGTGCAGCCGCCGTGCAATGGCCGGCCTTGGACGCCACCGTATTTGCCCAGGCCAAGGCCTTGTTACACTGGCAGGCACACAGCAAATACTGCGGCCGTTGCGGTGCAATTTCCGATATCAAATCGGCAGGCTACAACGCCGTGTGCACCGGCTGCGGTTTGGTCAGCTACCCACAAACGCATCCCGCAACTATCATGTGCGTGAGTGACGGCGAGCATCTGCTGCTGGGTAGGCAAGCAGTATGGCCGGAGAAACGCTGGTCACTATTGGCCGGATTTGTAGAGCCCGGCGAAAGTCCGGAACAGACCGTAGTACGTGAAGTGGCCGAAGAGTCGGGGGTGGTCGTACAGCGCGTTCGCTATGTGGCATCGCAGCCTTGGCCCATGCCTATGGCTTTGATGCTGGGCTTCGATGCCTATGCCCCGGTGCAGCCGGTGGTGCCCAGTGAAGAGCTGCAGGCCGCTCGTTGGCTGAGTCGTGCGCAGCTGCATCAGGAGGTAGCTTCAGGGGAACTGTTGTTGCCGGATGCTTTGTCCATTTCTCATCATCTAATCATGCGCTGGTTGTTGCGTAACGCCGACACGTCTGATTTTTGGCATACTAATGGCTGACCTCCTGGGGATTGGCCAATGACCTGGACCGTAATGGCCGTTGTAGCTGCGCTGATAATCGGACATGCGGTTCCGCAGGTGAGCCAATGGCGGAATTTCACCTGGTTCGAGCGCTGGCTGGCGATATTGCAGCAGCATCTGTTTGAGCGCCCGTTCTGGCAGGGCATGGCTGGCGTATTCGCCGGCATTTTTCTGCCGGCTCTTGCCCTGGGTGCCGTAGTGTATTGGTTCGATGGCCTGCTGCGGTTTCTGTTGGCGTTGGCCGTGATGCTGTATACCTGGGGTCCGCGTGATCTGGATCTTGATGTCAATGGCATCATTAATGCCGAAGGCTTGGATGCCAAAGAACGTGCTGCCAAAGCCCTGTTCGAAGAAGGGCAACGCGTGAGCTTGGAAGGCCCTGTTGCTGTAGCTGCGGTTTTCGAGAACGCATTAACCCGGTGGTTTGCCGTTTTGTTTTGGTTTCTTTTGCTGGGCCCTGCGGGCGCTTTGGCCTATCGATTGCTGTATCTGCAGGTGCATCATAAACACGACATGGCTTTGCCGGACGGCCTTCAGAACGCAGCATCGAAAGCGTTGACGGCAGCGCATTGCCCGCCGGCACACTTCATGGTGTTGGCCATGGCGATGGCTGCGCATTTCGACAATGTCATGCAGGTTTGGCGTAATTGGTACCGTAATGGCGGGCTACGTTGGGATTATGGCTTCCTTGCGGCGGCAGCAACGGCCAGTGTCGCCTCGGAGCTTGCCGATGAAGCCGCCGATGCCGAAGACGGTCCTGCGGCAGCTCCGGCGCTGTTGGAACTGCGCGATGCGATGAGTCTTGCTTGGCGCATGCTGTTGTTGTGGTTGGCGATTCTGGCCGTTTTTGTCTTGGCGGGCTTGGTCAACTGAGGGCATGAACGTAGCCAAATTGAAAGAGGCCGAGCGCCGCTTTTTGATTAAATACCCTGGCGGTTTTCTGCACCCGGAATTGCAGGCCATTGGTAAGAAACATGCCATGAGCAAACGAATCGCCTTCGCTCAGGAAGCGTTTGCCAAAGACCGGTTCAAACAACCGCAACACATCGTCGACAGTGTCATCACCCTGATCAGTCAATCTTCGGTGGTGTCTTTGTTCGAGAAACCGAAATTCCGCGATTACCTGCGCACACTCACGGGCGAGGAGCGTCAGGCCTTTGTCGACCATCTGAAGGCCATGTTGCACGGCAATCAGGCCAAGGGCTTTGATGGCATGGTTGCGGTACTCAAGCGTGGAAAAATCGCAAAGTGGCCGATTCTCACCGCGTTGTTGATCTATTTCCGGCCAGATTCGGAAGTGTTCATCAAGCCCACCACTGCGAAAAACGTGATTGCTTTTTTTGAGCTGGATTCACTGCACTACTCGCCGTCACCCAGCTTTGCGTTCTACCGCGATTTCAGGGAATCACTGCTGGCGATGAAAGCACGGGTGAGCCCGGATCTGGCGCCAAGCAACGCCGCATTTTCGGGTTTTCTGATGATGAGCGTCAGCCCGCAATAATCCGCAGCGGGTCAGGCCCATTCGCCACGCATGGCTTTGACTTTCGCTTCCAAATCCGCGGCTTTCGCACGCTCGCCGTCAACCGGCGCTTCGGCCAATATTGTTACATGGGCACGAAACCGGCTGGGCAGGCGCAGGGTATTGATAATGCCGCTGCGGCTGAAAATACTGGCCCACATGCCACGAATGGCCATGGGCACCACCGGCACCGGATTGACCGCCAGAATACGTTCCATACCGGTTTTGAACGGGCCGATTTCACCGTCGCTGGTTAATTTTCCTTCCGGAAAAATGCAGACCAACTCGCCGTCAGCCAACGCCTGTTGTACCTCATTGAAGGCGCGCTCCATCAGTGCCGCATCTTCGTGTTTGCCGGCAATGGGTATGGCGCGTGCGGCTTTGAATGCCCAGCGCGCAAACGGCGTGTTGAAGATCTTGTAGTACATTACGAAGCGGATAGGCCGTGGCACGGCACTGGACAGCAGCAGGGCGTCCATATAACTGACATGATTGCAAACCAGCAAGGCTGGGCCTTCGTCGGGCACGTGCTTTTCTACGCCGTGCACTTCCAAGCGGTACATCAGCCGTATGTAGATCCAGGCCAGAAAGCGCAGGAAGAATTCCGGCACTAGAAGCATCAAGTACACCAGCACCAGAAAATTCAAAATCGCCAGCAGTAAATACACTTCCGGAATATTCAGGCCGGCAAAGCGTTGCAGAGCGATGCCGGTGATGG
>JAHEBG010000305.1 GCA_024642445.1 Gammaproteobacteria bacterium
CCCGTATGATAAATGTTACAACATAACATTACAATAGCAGGGTCAGAAGTGCCCAGCCGATGCGTGGCTTACAGGTTTTCGATAAGGCCGAAGGCGACCGCTTTTTCCTGCAAATCGGACAAGTTGCGGGCTTGCAGTTTCAGCATCAGATTGGCGCGGTGGCCGTAAAGAGTTTTATCGTTGATGCCCAGATCGGCGGCGATGGCTTTCGGCGGCAAGCCCTGAATCAACAGCTTGAGGGTATCCAATTCGCGCTGGGTAAGCTTGGGTGCTGCGGCCGATTTTACCCGACGTACATCGCTGGAGATGAAGTTGTTGCCGGCCACCACGTCGCGCAGAGCGGTTACCAGTTCTTTAGAGGCCGCAGCCTTGGTGACATACCCGCGCGCGCCCAATGCCATGGCTTTGCTCACAAACGCCGGGTTGTCGTGCATGCTCAACACCAAAATCTTGGTGCCGGTGCCGGCCCGAATCAGGGTTTCGATAAACTCGAAGCTGTTGCCATCGCCCAGACTAATGTCACTGATCAAGACATCGGGGCCAAGCGCGCGCAACGAATCCAATGCCTGTTTAACGCTGCCGGACTCGCCGCAAACGGTGAAATCGGGTTCGGCTTCCAGCAGGCGTTTAATGCCTTCGCGCAGAATGCCATGGTCGTCGAGCAATAGGATGCGTATCATTTCGCCATTATGGCCGAAATTAGCGCGCGCCAACACAGAATATTTCTTGCCTGCCGCCGGCCCATCTTTGGTAGGCTAGCAACACCGCCGTTAGAAGCCCGGTATGCCACAGACACCTTCACGCCTTCGTTGGACTTTGCCCCCGCTCTGGATTATGGCGGCGTTTCTGGGCTTGCAGCTGGTGTTTGGCTACTACGCGTTTATGCTTTGGACGCTGTCGCAAGGCGTGCTGTTTGCCGTGTATTGGATGCGGCCCCGGCGTGAATGGTGGTGCTATGCAGCATTGTCCATTGCCGCCGCCGTAGCGGTATCGATAGGTGTTGCGTGGCATAGCACAGGCAATCCTGGCCAGTACTTCTTGGGGCTAAGCGGGTTGCAACTGATCATTGGCAATGTCTTGCAAGCCTTTATTGCCATGGTGGGCGTTAGCTTTCTTATCAAGCGCGGCATCAGAGCAGACACCCTGGGCAATCTGGCGCAAATTGGCGCGTTGCACCTGGCGGCATTAATCAATGCCGGTCTGTATGCCGTAAAAGATGTGTTGTTGGTATTGGCGCAGGGGCACATCAGTGAGGTGCGCCATACAGCACTGGTCGAAAAGCTGCCTCTGGCATTTCCGGATGCGTACCCGGTGTTGGCAACCTTTGCGCTAAGCCATGCCATGGGTGCGTTTCTGGGCATTATGCTGCTGGTGCCGCTGGCTTTGTGGGTCTTGGAAAAAGACAATCGGCCCGGCTCGCAGCGTATTATCCGCTCGGCTTTGATCTATCTGTATCTGTTGCCGATGTTGTTGTATTTGGGCAACTCGCTGTTGATTGATCCGGACGGCAGTGTGGCAGCCATGCTGAAAATTCTGTTGCTGGCCGGCGTGGTCATATTTTCGTTTCTGCACGGTTGGCGCGGCGCGGCATTGTCGGTGGCGGTGGTTAGCGTATTGATTGCGCTGGATGACCATTTCCGCGGTGGCGGTGCCGATATATTGGAAATGCAGCTGTACATTTCGGTGATGGGCGCGTTGGCCTTGTTGTTCGGCGCCAGCGTGGACGAACTGCGGCGCAGCCGTTCGTTGCTGAAGATTGACCGCGACCAACTGCAACAGGCCTTGGCAACGCTGGCCACCTCAAGCCGGCGCAGTTTAAGCAGCGAAGAGTTGGAACGCAAGCGTTTGGCGCGTGAGCTGCACGACGAAATGGGGCAGACCCTTACCGCCATGCAGGCACAACTCAGCCTTAGCCATCAGCGCGCCAGCAACGACGAGCAAAGCAACGGCATTCAGCTGCTGGATCAGCTGACCCAGCGTTTGGGGCGCTCGCTGCGTTCGGTGGTGAATGCGCTAACGCCCGACGAGCTGGATCAGTTGGGGCTGTATGCCGCCATTACCTACGGCAGCCCGTCGCAGATGTGCGAATACGCGGGCGTGAATTACACCTGTGAAATTTATGGCGACAGCCAGTTGCTCGACCGTCTGGAAATGGTCACCAATCTGGCGGCGTACCGCATTGTGCAAGAGGCGGTAAACAATGCCTTGAAATATGCCAATTGCCAGAACATCCGGGTGCGCATGCGCATTGGCGAACGCCAACGCAAAATTCTGGTGCTGCTCGATATTCTAGACGACGGCATTGGCCTGAAAAGCCTGGGCCAGATTGAACACGGCTTCTACAGCATCCGCGACCGTGCCGCCGCCCTGAACGGGGTTCTGCATATTCAGAATATTTTTGGTGTGCGCATACATGTGTTACTGCGGCAGTAGTGCGCAGATAGAAGCGCCTTCAGAAAATGCTGAATTTATAAGCTTATATGTGTCTAGTAAACTGGGGTCGATTCAGAAGGGCAACAGGAAGGGCTTAGATAGTATATGCCCTAGGCTATAAATGGCTGTGGAAATTTACCCATTGATGCGATTTATGCAGAACACCGTAGCTGTATCCAATCCACCGGATCGGG
>JAHEBG010000026.1 GCA_024642445.1 Gammaproteobacteria bacterium
CGTGAAGACATCGGCAGCTATCTGGGTTTGGTGATTGAAACGGTAAGCCGCACCTTGGGAAAAATGCAGGATGAAGGGCTGATTGAAGTGAATGGCAGGGAAGTCATCATTCTTGATATGGCCGGCCTGCATGGTGTGGTGCATCAAAGTCTGCCGCGTAAAATCGCTTAGGCCAAACTACGGCAGCCCAACAAGGTCAGCCAGCCGTGCAATACCGGCACCTGCATCAGCCACGGTGCCGCAGCGGTAATGGCGCCTGCCAGCAACACCGAAACCGCCAGCGTAATGCGCAGGCCATTGTTGCTCAGAATTCCTGAAAAACGTGCACCAGAAAAACTGACGGCAGTCATCAGTGGCAGTGTACCCAGACCGAAGGCCAACATCAGCAGACTGCTGTGCAAGGGGCTGGCTTCCAGCCAAGCGGCCAGCAGCATGCTGGTGCTCAATCCGCAAGGCAGCCAACCCCACAACGCGCCCAAGCCCAATGCGCGCCAAGGGTGCGCCGAAGGCAAATGCCGTTGCAAGGAGGATACAAGACGCCAGATCAGACCATTGCCGGGCAAGGCAAAGGCCAGTTTCCTGGGAAACAGCAGGCGCAGGGCGATCAGCATCAGAAACAGACCCATAAGGCTGCGCAGGCCCAGTGCCAGCTCCGGCTTACGCACGATACCGACAAATGCCGTTCCAAGCGTGCCAGCCAACAAACCGGCCAGAGTGTAGCTGCCAACCCTGCCCAGATTCAATGCCAGTGCATTGGCCCAAGCAGGGCCTTGCGATTTGGCACTCAATGACGTGGCGATACCGCCGCACATCACAGAACAGTGCAACCCGCCCGAGATGCCGGTGAGAAATGCGGCGGATAGCACCAGGAAATCAATCGGCATCGGCAGCGCGGTCCTGGCGAGGTTTGCTGTCATCGCTGAGGATGTCCAATGCCGCGGCATCCAGATTTTCGAATTGGCCTTTGCGCACTGCCCAGAAAAACGCCGCGATGCCGATAATCAGCAATACCAGTGAAATAGGAATCAATGCCAGCAGAATATTCATGGTGTAGTCCGATAAATGCGCAGCGCATTCAAGGTCACCATCAGCGAAGAACCCGCCATGCCCAGTGAAGCATAGCCGGGATGGACGACGCCTGACAGGGCGATGATGACCGCAATGCCATTATACGCAATGGCCCAACGCAGATTTTGCCGCATCAAATGCTGCATATGCCGGGCAATGGCGAATACTGGCTGGATTTGTTTCAAACCGGAGCGCATCAGCAGGATATCGGCATGGTTCTGCGCCAACCAAGAGCCCGAAGCCATCGCCATGGACACATCGGCCTGTGCCAGTACCGGCGCATCATTGATGCCGTCACCCACCATCAATACCGTATGGCCCGCATCCTGCAATTTCTGGACATAGGCCAGCTTGCTCTCGGGTGTGGCCCGCGCTTCGGCATGTTCTATGGCCAATGCCGTTGCAACAGCTTGCACGCGGTCCTTGCTGTCGCCGCTGAGCAGGTGGCGTTGCATTCGGCTTTCTGCCATCCATTTCAGGTCATCGGCGGCATCGGGTTTCAACGGATCCTGCAACAGGAATTGTGCCAAGACCACGCCATCCTTGCTAAGCCAAATGCCTTGGTCGGGTTGTCCCGGTGCCGAAAATGCGGCCTTGCCCAAACGGTACTCGGCATTGTCGCAATGGCCCATTACGCCTTGGCCGGCAGCAACGCGTAGGTTTTCGAACGCCAAAGGCGCAAGCGCCTGTTGTTCGAAGGCGGCAGCCAATGGATGTTTCGAACCCAGCTCCAAACTGTAGGCCAGGTGCAGAGCACGCGCTTCATCGGCGTCCGCAAAAACGTTTATAGCCATAATTTGGCTATGGCCGGTGGTAAGCGTACCGGTTTTGTCGAAAACCACCTGTGTTACGTCCGTAAGTTTCGCCAGAGCATCCGGAGCCAATACCAAAACGCCCTGGCGTGCCAATGCGTCGAATGCCGAAGACAGTGCGGCGGGTACTGCAAGCGTCAGTGCGCAAGGGCAGGCGGCCACCAGCACTGCCAACGCCACAGAGAAGGCTTTGTCGGGCTGTATCTGCCACCAGACGGCAAACGCCGCTACGGTAACGCCGAACATCAGAACTACAAATCGTGAGGCCAGCCGTTCCGCCCAAAGATGTTCCTTGGGCCGGGTGTTCTGTGCCTGCTGCACCAGCCGTAGGATTTGTGACAGCCGGGTTTGTGCGCCGGTTTCCTCAACACGCATTTCACCGCTGGCAGCGCCGACCACGCTTCCGGCCAAAACCCGTTCGCCTTTCCGCCGGGTCTGAAGCGTGGATTCACCGGTCAACAGCGACTCGTCGACATCCAATGCTTCAGAAAGCAACAGGCCGTCGGCGGCTACCGCTTCACCTGCGGGCAGGAACAGAATATCCCCGGGGCTTACCTGTTCAACGGGGCATTGCACCTTCAAGCCATCCTGATTCCGCCAGGCAAATTGCGGCTGTGCTCTGGCCAGTAAATCCACTTGGGCGCGTGCGCTCCGGCGTGCAAAACGCTCCAGAATACGCGCGCTCAGCAGAAAGAAAACGAACATGGCGGCGGCATCGAACCAGATATGGTCGCCGCCGGTCAAAGTCTGGTAAAGGCTGGCGAAATAGGCCAAAAGGATGCTGCTGGCAGCCAGCGTGTCCATTCCCAATTGGCGTTGACGCAGTTCACGCAGCATGCCACGTATGAATTCGCTGCCGGAGTAGAACACCACCGGAGAGCACAGAAGAAAGGTAAGCCAACGGAAAAAATCCCGTGTGGCCAAAGGCATGGCTTTGGCGGTATCCAGATACAGCGCTTCCGAAAACATCATGGTTTGCGTAGTTACCAATGCGGCCAGACCCAGCTTCAACAGCAGCCGGTTACGCTCCTTGCGCTGGTCACGCTCGTACGCCTCGTTTACCGAAAGGTAGGGCCGATAGCCAAGCTCCGCCAGGCGTCGACAGATAGCCGACAACTGTACCTTGTCCGGATGCCAAGCCACATCGATACGGCCGGTGATGGCATTGGCGTCGGCCGAACGTATTCCCGGTATTTTCAACAAGGCGTTCTGAATCAGCCATGCGCAGGCAGCACAATGCATGCCGTCGCTTAGCAGAGTGATGCTTGCGCTCTCCGGGCTAGAAAGCACATGCAAGCGTTGAATGTCTTCCCGATCCCAGGCGGTATAGTCCAATGCCGAGGCATCGACACGTCCGGCCTCTTTGCTGCGCAACAGGTAATAGTCGCCCAGCCCTTCCTGGTCAATCCATTGCGCAGCATGCGCACAGCCATTGCAGCAGAACCGTTGCGGCATGTTGGAAATATCGAGCGTTACTGCATTGAAGCCCAGGGGCTCAAGACAATGGAAGCACGCCGCAGGCTTCGCATCCACGGCAATTACAGCGCGGTGTGCGAAGGCGTAAGGATGATGTCGCCATCCGAAGAATAGGTGCCGACCAGACGCCAAGTGCCGCTGATGTTAGCCACCACTACTTGCTGGGGTACGAACGGCAGGGGTTTGGCCAGACTGCCTGTATTGCTGTCCAATTCAATGGAAACGTCCTGTTTGGCAAATTGTGGATGCACGAACAGAATCTGCAATTTACTGCGCATGGCCGATTCCGGTGTGATCTGAATTTGAATCTGCCATGGCTTGTGCGTTCGATCGATTCGCAATAGGCCGCGGTATCCCAGGCGGTTTGCGGCAGCATCCGCGGGGCTTTGCAGGGTCTGGGTTTGGGCAATGCGTTCTACAGGAGACGGCACCGAATCAAGCTCTCCGGAGCGCAGGGCGATGATCAGAGTGGCAATGCCGGCAACAACCGTTAAAGCCGGAATACCGACCATCAACCAAACCATCGGTTCCTGTATTGCCTTGCGTTGCCGGGTACTGCCGTTCATGGCATGGGCCCGAAGAACCGGGATTCTTCAACTACCATTTCAGTCATATCGGAACTTGCGACTTCGAAGTACACGTCTTTGCGGCCGCTCACGGTGCCGGATTCCGCGCGCAGCGTGACCGGAACGGTGAGTACCTGTTCCGGTTCGGCGGTCACCGTCAGTTCGCCGTCGCGCAGTCGAATGGCACTGTCTGTGCGCAGTTGTATGCGGAAGCTGCGCGTGCCTCCGGTTTTATTGACCAAACGCAGGGTATAGGCGTTCTCGATGCCGCCGTCATTGGCCACTCGATATAAGGTCTGGTCGCGGATGACGTCTACCAACAAGGGTTTGCGCAGTGCGATGCCGATTGCCGTACCGACCAGCAGCGCCGTCAGCAATGCACCATAGATGATGATGCGTGGTCTGAGCAGACGCACTTTATGGCCGGTCAGCGCATTGTGGGTGGTGTAGCGCACCAGGCCTTTGGGATAGCCCATTTTATCCATGACTTCGTCGCAGGCATCGATGCAGGCGCCACAGGCGATACATTCGTATTGCAAGCCATTGCGGATATCGATGCCCGTTGGACAGACCTGAACGCAGATGGTGCAGTCGATGCAATCGCCGAGCTGGGTGTTTTCAGATACGCGGGTCTCGATCAGATCGTGGCCCAGATCGTCCACGATCAGTCCAGTGGAAATCGCGGCATCGCCGGTGTGCCGGGTTTTGGCGTTGGCTACCACATAGCGGGTGGCCAAGGTTTCATCGATCAATCCACGTTCACGTTCCAGCACGCTGTTCAAGCTATTTTTTTTACGTGCGCCCCGCGGTTCGCCGCGTTTGGCATCGTAGCTAATAATCAAGGTATTGCGGTCGAACATGGCGCTCTGGAAACGGGCATACGGGCACATGTATTTGCATACCTGTTCACGCAGAACTCCGGCATTGCCCCAAGTGGCAATGGAATAGAACAGCAACCAGAAAACAGCCCAGCCCGAAGCAGAGCCGGCCAACAAATCGGCCGTCAGTTCACGGATCGGCGTGAAGAAGCCAACGAATGTCAGTCCGGTCCAAAGCGCGAACAGTATCCAGAGCAGGTATTTGCTGCCTTTACGGCGCAGTTTGGTTAAATCCCAGGGCGAAGCATCCAGCTTTATGCGTTGCGCGCGGTTGCCTTCGGTCCAGCGTTCCATCCACATGAACACTTCGGTCCATACCGTTTGCGGGCAGGCGTATCCGCACCACAGCCGGCCGGCAACCGCGGTGAAAAAAAACAAGGATAACGCCGCGATGATCAGCAGCAGCGCCAGGAAAAAGAAGTCCTGGGGCCAGAACGTCAACCAGAGAATATAGAATTTCCGTGCCGGCAGGTCGAATAAGACGGCCTGATGCCCGTCAACCTGCAGCCATGGCATGAAGTAATACAGGCCGAGCAAAATATAAACGGCGGCATGCCTGAGCTTCTGGAAAATTCCCTCTACTTCCCGAGGATAGACCTTGCGCTCGGAAACATACATCGCGTTGTCATCGATGACCTCGCTCGGAATCTTTTGACCCATCTCGTACGGCCTTTAATCGGTTGGCGGAACGTTGAATCGGCTGGCGGGACGCAACAGAATCCAGGTGAACAGACACGCACTGGCGGTGGCCAGCCAGAACATGAAAAAGGCTATGCTGTAGCCGGCCTCGCGGCTGATTTCCAGCCCTGGAAAGGTGATGTCGCGCAGCTGCAAGGGATCAATGAATGCAAAAAATACCATAGTGGCGATGCAGGCCGAAAAAAATGAGGGCCAAAGCACCGCGCCGATTTTCTGGGACAGCGGTCTCGGCGGGTGGTCGAATGGCTGCTCGGCGCGGACTTTCATTATTTTTTCGGTTGCGACAACGAATACACGTAGGCTGCGGCAAGTCGTGCTTCGGTTTCACCGATCAACGGCAATTGCGCCGGCATTTGACCGTTTCGGCCGTTGACCAAACCGTATTTAATGTCTTCAAGACTGCTGCCGTACAACCAGTCGTTGTCGGTAAGATTAGGTGCCCCTAGTAAAGGCATGCCTTTGCCGTCGGCGCCATGGCAGGCGGCACAGACGCCGGCATAAAGCTTGCCACCGGCCGTTGCCAAGGCTTCATCCACCTTCAAGCCGGACAGACTCTGCACGTACACGGCAGTTTCGGTAATGGCCTGTTCACTGCCCAACAGAGGCGCCATGGGCGGCATCACGCTTTGCCGACCCTCGGGAACATTGACGCCATGCGGCACCGTGGTCAGGATTTCTTCGGGCTCGCCGCTAAATTTCCAGATGCCATCGCTGAGATTTGGAAAGCCCTTGCCGCCGGCGGCGTTGGAGCCATGACAAACCGCGCAGTTGTTACTGAAAATCTGGCTGCCGGTTACCAATGCCACAGGGTCGGCGGCAATGGCATCGATGCCTTTGCCGTCAAAACGGGCATACAGAACTTTAAGTTTTTCATCGGCCTTGGCTTTCTCCGCATCGTGTTGCGAACGGGAGCTCCAGTTGCCTTTGCCCTCAACTTTGTCGGCACTGGGATACCAAATTAGGTAGGCGATGGCGAACACAATGGTCAGATAAAACAGGTTAATCCACCAGCGCGGCAGCGGCTTGTTGTATTCGGTCAAATCACCGTCCCAGACGTGCCCGGTGGTTTCGGTGCTGGACTGGGTGTCGTTGTTGCCGCGTTTTTTGGACGTTACCCAAAGCAGCCAGGTTGAGGCAATCAGGGTAATGACGGTCAAAGCGATGACGTAGTAGGACCAGAATGTCATAAAGGGTTCTCCGGCGAGTCGTCCAAGGCAAGGCGTGCTGCTTCATCAAAGGCCGCGCGGCGCTTCGAGCTGAACACCCAAACGGTTCCGATGACGAATAGAATCAATAACGTGGTGGTGATTATTCCTGAAAGCATGAGGTTATCCTTTGGGCCGGTGTTTGCCCAGCTGTTGCAGGTACGCCACCAAGGCATCCATTTCGGTCTTGCCCTCAAGCGCGGCCGGGGCCTGGGCGATGTCATCGACGCTGTACGGATCACCGATGGTCTGCAGGGCGCGCATATTCGCTTGAATCTGCCCAGGATTCAACGTACGTTCCGACAGGAAGGCATAGGTGGGCATATTCGATTCCGGAACCAGATCGCGCGGGTTGTTCAGATGGGCGCGATGCCATTCATCGGAGTAACGTCCACCCACGCGTGCCAAATCCGGCCCGGTACGCTTGCTGCCCCATTGAAACGGACGGTCGTATACCGATTCGCCAGCGTCGGAATAGACACCGTAGCGTTGGGTTTCAAAGCGCAGCGTGCGCACCATCTGGGAATGGCAGTTGTAGCAGCCCTCGCGCACATAGATATCGCGCCCGGCCAGTTCCAATGCAGGATAGGGTTTTACGCCCGGCAAAGGCTTGATGGTTTCAGCCTGGTACATCAAGGGCACGATTTCGGCCAAGCCACCTATCGCAATCACTACTGCGATGGCAATGGCCATCAAGCCGACATTGGTTTCAAGTTTTTCATGGCTCATGGTTTCGACCTCGGCTTAAGCGTGTTGATTCGCAACGGGAAGAACGGGTGCGGCAAAGCCTTGCTTGGCCTGCTGCAGGGTTTTGATCATGTTGTAGAGCATGATCAGCATCCCGGCGAGAACCAGTACGCCGCCCAACAGGCGCACCAGGTAATACGGATAGGTGAATTTGACGATTTCGATGAAGGCATACTGCAGCGTGCCATCAGGGTTGGTGGCACGGCTCATCAGGCCTTGGCCGATACCGGAAATCCACATCGATACCGTATACAGCACCACCCCGATGGTATGCACCCAGAAGTGGGTATCGATCAGTTTGGTGGAGAACATGTCTTTAAGCCCAACCACACGTGGAATCAGCATATACATGGCACCGATTGAAATCATCGCCACCCAGCCCAACGCGCCGGAATGCACATGGCCGATGGTCCAGTCGGTGTAATGGCTGAGCGCATTGACGGTCTTGATCGACATCATCGGGCCCTCGAAGGTCGACATGCCATAGAACGACAGAGAAACGATCAGGAATTTGAGGATCGGGTCGGTACGCAGCTTATGCCAGGCGCCGGAAAGGGTCATCATGCCGTTGATCATGCCGCCCCAGCTCGGGGCCAGAAGAATCAAGGAAAACACCATGCCCACCGACTGTGCCCAATCGGGAATGGCGGTGTAGTGCAGATGGTGCGGGCCTGCCCACATATAAATGGCGATCAAGGCCCAGAAATGCACGATGGACAGGCGATAGCTGTACATCGGCCGATTGGCCTGACGCGGAACGAAGTAATACATCATGCCGAGGAAGCCGGCAGTAAGGAAGAAGCCAACGGCATTGTGGCCGTACCACCATTGCACCATCGCGTCGACGGCGCCGGAATAGATGGGGTAGCTGTGCGTCAGCGAGGACGGAATGGCCAGCGAGTTGACGATGTGCAATACGGCAACGGCAATGATGAAGGCGCCGTAGAACCAGTTGGCAACGTAGATATGCGGCACTTTGCGTTTCATGATGGTGCCGAAGAACAGCACTGCATAAGCGACCCAGACCACGGCCAATAAGATATCGATAGGCCAGATCAGCTCGGCGTACTCCTTACCTTGAGTCAGGCCCAAAGGCAGAGTGATGGCAGCAAGCACAATCACCGCTTGGTAACCCCAGAATACAAATGAGGCCAAGCCATCGGAAATCAGGCGGGCGTGACAGGTGCGCTGGACCACATAAAGACTGGTGCCCAGCAACGCGCATCCACCGAAGGCGAAAATCACGGCATTGGTGTGCAGAGGGCGCAAGCGTCCGAAACTGAACCACTCCAGTCCCAGATTCAAGGAAGGCCAATACAGCTGTGATGCGATGATGACCCCGACAAGCATGCCGACGATGCCCCAGATGACGGTCATGACGGTGAATTGTTTCACCACCGCATCGTTGTAAGTGGTTGCTGTTTCGTGCGACGCCATAATGCCTCCAGAGTTTACCCTGCGGTAATAGTGCCTGAATTCAGGCCGGTGATTCTTGACTTCAGTCAAAAGCTGCCGTTTACAGCCAGCCGGCTTTCTTGAGTCCCCTGTATAAAACTACACAAACTCCCAGGGTTATGGCAACAACTGCGCCATACCCGTAGGGCAATGACAATTCCGGCATGTGCTGGAAATTCATCCCGTACCAGCCGGTAATCAAAGTGGGAATCGCCAGAAGGCCGGCCCAGCCGGCCAAGCGCCGCATAGTGTCGCCTTGACTCACGGTAACCAGCGAAAGGTTGGTGGCCATGGCTGAGCCAATGGTTTCACGCATGGTGTCTATGGATTCATTCAGGCGAATGGCATGGTCGAGTACATCGCGCAGATAAACCCGAACCTCACTGTTGATGGCGTCATCATGAAAGTCGATCAAAGACCGAAGAATGTCTTGCAGTGGCGAAACCGCCAGACGTAATTTGGTCAGATCGCTGCGCAGGCGATACAAGTGGATGACGGTATCGCGTTTGAATTTTGCCGAAAGGATGCTTTCTTCCAGATCGTCCAGCAGTGTTTCGTATCGGGTCACGATCGGGAAAAAGTTGTCTACGATTAAATCAAGCACGCTATACAGCAGCATGCTGGGGCCGCGTTGCAGGAATTCCGCGCTGCGTTCACAGCGTTCGCGCGCCAGACTATGCGCGGGCGAGCCGCCGTGACGCACGGTGAGGATGAACCGTGCGCCCAAAAAGATGTGTGATTCGCCGTAGCGGA
>JAHEBG010000306.1 GCA_024642445.1 Gammaproteobacteria bacterium
CGGAATTCATGCGCAAGGTGCCTATACCGGTGATGTTGCGGCGGAAATGCTGGCCGATATCGGCTGCCGATATGTCTTGGTTGGACATTCCGAGCGCCGGGAATACCAGATGGAATCCAGCGAGCACGTGGCGGAAAAGTTCGTGGCCTGCAAACGTGCCGGCCTTATCCCGGTGCTGTGTGTTGGCGAAAGCCTGCATCAGCGCGAAACCGGCCATACCGAGTGGGTCATCCAGAAGCAGCTCAAGCCGGTATTCGATCTGGCCGGCGCACAGGCCTTCGAGGGCGCGGTGATTGCCTATGAGCCAATCTGGGCGATTGGCACCGGAAAAACCGCCAGCCAGGCGCAGGCGCAGGAAGTGCATGCATTTATCCGTAGCGAAGTGGCAGCTTTTGATGCTAAAATAGCCAGTTCATTGCCCATCCTTTACGGGGGCAGTGTCAAGGCCTCCAACGCCGAAGCGCTGTTTTCTCAGCCCGACGTCGACGGGGGGTTGGTGGGCGGCGCCTCGCTGGTCGCTCAAGAATTCAGCGCAATCATGGCGGCAGCCATGGCTGCACACTAACGGCTCAATTATGATCGATACCATTCTCCAAATTACCTATGTGTTGCTGGCAATTGCCATGGTGACGCTCATTCTGTTGCAACGCGGTGCCGGCGCACAGGCAGGCTCCGGTTTCGGTGCCGGTGCTTCCGGTACGGTTTTCGGTGCCCGCGGTTCGGGAAATTTCCTGACCAAATCCACGAAATGGCTGGCCTTCGTGTTTTTCGCGTTGGCGCTGTTCATGGCTTGGAAGTCCTTGAACGTCAATAAACCTGCGGCTGCCGCTGCCGATATCGGCGTGATGTCCGATGTGCCTGCAGTGCCTGCTTCTGCCACGACGCCGGTTGCTGCTCCTGCAGCGGTTGATGCCGCTCCTGCCGTGCCGGAGTCCGCACCTGCGGAAGCCACGCCTGCTACTGCAGCGCCTGCTGCACCAGAACCGGAAAAAAAGTAAGTAAACAGGCTTCGGCACTGTTCAGCAGTAAAGCCCAGGTGGCGGAATTGGTAGACGCACTACCTTGAGGTGGTAGCGCTTTAGGGCGTAGGGGTTCGAGTCCCCTCTTGGGCACCATTGAAAACGCTTGCATTCGCAGGCGTTTTTTTATGCGCGTAAAGGCATTGCGCATTGATTTATTGGCTTAATTTCACCCGCTTTCATTGCAATGAAGGCCTGCTAGGGGCTATCATAGTGCGCCTGTCCTGTTGTGTTTTTTGTATAGGGCGTGCGGACTGTTCAACCCAATTTCTAAGGAGACGCATGTGCTGAATGCGTATGTGCCGATAGCGTTGTTTTTAGCGGTCGCCACCGGTGTCGGAATCGCGCTGATGGTGTTGGGTCGATTGTTGGGCCCGCAAAATCCGAACAGTGAAAAACTCTCAGCGTACGAATGCGGGTTTCTCGCCTTCGAAGAAGCGCAGATTCAATTCGACGTGCGCTATTACCTGATTGCAATCATGTTCATCGTGTTCGATCTCGAAATTGCCTTTGTATTCCCTTGGGCCGTCATTTTCCGCGACTTGGGCATGTTGGGTTTGGTTGAAATGGGCATTTTCCTTGGCCTGCTGTTGCTGGGGTTCATTTACGCATGGAAGAAAGGAGCGCTTGAATGGGAGTGATGGAAAGCATCTCGAATGTGATGCATAACCCGATTCCGGTGGCTTCGGTCGATGATATCCTGCGGCCGGGCGGCGATAATCCGCTGGTCGAGCGCGGTTTCGTCACCACCAACCTCGATACCCTGATCAACTGGGCACGCACCGGCTCGATGTGGCCGGTGACGTTTGGTTTGGCTTGTTGCGCCGTGGAAATGATGCATGCCGGTGCCTCAAGGCTCGACCTTGACCGTTACGGTGTGATTTTCCGTCCGTCTCCACGCCAGGCCGACGTGATGATTGTTGCCGGCACCTTGGTGAATAAAATGGCGCCGGCCCTGCGCAAGGTCTATGACCAGATGCCGGATCCGAAGTGGGTCATTTCCATGGGCAGTTGCGCCAATGGCGGCGGTTACTACCACTATTCGTATTCCGTGGTTCGCGGCTGTGATCGCATCGTGCCGGTAGATATTTATGTACCTGGCTGCCCACCCACGGCCGAAGCCTTGGTATTTGGCATTCTGCAGCTGATGAAGAAAATCCGCCGCACCAACACCATAGCGCGCTGAGGATACGACATGACCGATCTTCCGAATCCGTTTCTCGAAAAACTCACCGGCCATTTCGGCGCGCGAATCTCGCGCACGGTGGTACAGCGTGATGAAATCACGCTCGAAGTTGCTCCCGCCGAATACAAACAGGTCATCACCGAGCTGCGCGATCATCCGGAGCTGAGCTTCGAACAATTGGTTGATTTGTGCGGCGTGGATTACCTGAGCTACGGTGAAGCCGAGTGGGATACCACTGATGTGTCCTCGGAGGGCTTTTCCCGTGGTGTGGAAGGCGAGGGTCCTGGCCGCTTTACCTGGGCTTCCCGGCCGCAAGGTCTGGGCCCGGATAACCGGTTTGCCGCGGTGGTGCATTTGCTGTCGGTGAAACACAACCGCCG
>JAHEBG010000307.1 GCA_024642445.1 Gammaproteobacteria bacterium
GGCCGGGCAAAATCGAAATAGCCGATGCTGTAGCCGCCCGAACCCGGATGGTAGGCGCGCGGCGTGAAACCGGTCGGTGGCAAGCGCACAAAGCTCACCCGCTGTTTCACGGTCAGTGCTTCAGGGTCGGCGGCTATCTGTTGCACAAAGCGGCCTTCGCCGCTGCCTTTGAAGGTCAGCAGGGCGCTGAATTCGGTGTTGTCCGGAAAACTGCGCACGGCATCGGGAATCACCGCGCTGCGGGCACTGTCAACGCTGAAGCCGCCTTGTTGGGTTTGTTTTAGACGATTGCCAACACCGTGCAAATCACTCAGCAACAGGCTGCCAATATTGGTGCGCCGGGTGCCGGCAGTCAGCGTGCCTGCCCACAGTACCGATTCGGCGAAAGCATCGCTGGCGGCTTTGGCTTCGTCGGCATCGGGGCTGTTGGCCACAAATCGGGTATTGCGTTGCACCAACAGCACTTTAGGGCCAATACGACGGAATTCCACCAGCTTCGGTTCACCGTTTTGGGCACGGTCCAAACCGATATCGTTGGAGCCCAGCGCATTTTCCAAGGTTACTACCATCAGAAACGGCGTATTCCAAGCCGGCACTTCCAGCCAGGCCTCGCCACTGCCGGCATCCACGCCGGCTGGAATGAACGGCTCGGCGGCACGGCTATAGCCCGTGGCGGTGAGCAGAAACAGCAACAACAGAGGTTTGGCAAAAAGGCGCATGAACGGTTCCATCAAAGCATAGTGTTGATGGTCAGTGTATCGGATATTGCGCTTGCTGAAAAAGCCGCAGGCCTAAACGCCGATGAACCATCGCGAATGACGTCCGAGCAATTTATGCACGGCCATGCTCAGCCATAGGCTCAGCGTAATGCTCAGCCCATAGAAGACCAGACCAACACCGGCCGCTTCCAGCAAGCCCGGTTTGGGGTGGAACTTCAGCCAGAGTTCGGTGAATTGCCAGATAAACGTCAGGTGCAGGAAATACAGGCTGAAGGCATAGGTGCCCAGGGTGTCGAGCAACTTCGGCGCCTGCGTTCCGGCCTGCTTCAGCAGCTGCAGAATCAACAGTGCCATCACCATTTTCTGGGCGTACACCACCGATTGATGCAGGGAAATGTAAGCATTGGGCACGTACTCCCAGTAAAACAACAGAAAATTGGCAGTGGTCAGCAGCAACAAAGCCGCCCACAGGCTTGTTTTATGGCGTTCGATGAACGCATGCATTGCGTCCAGTCGGTCGCCAAGGTACATACCCATGGCATAGGCGCCCAGGAAAAAGAACACGGTTTTTACGCTGATGAGATCGGGGTAGGTGCTGCGCGAAACCAGCAAGGGCATCAGCCCCAGCAACAACAGGCCAATGCCACGGCCGGGGGAACGCAACATATTCAGCAATGGTGTGCTCAGGAATAAAAGGCTCAACACCGGGATATACCACAGATGGATCTGTGCCTGGCCGGTCAGCAGTTGAAAGCCATACACTTGCAGAAAATTGTAGGAAATACGGTTGGCAATCAAGTAGGCATGAATTTCCGGCCAAGCCAGCACGGTAAACACCAAGGTGATGAACGCATAGGGTGCCAATACATTGCGCAGTTTATTGCCGAAAAAAACCAGCCAGCGCTGCTGGCTCAGAACCCGGCTATAGAGCAGGCCCGATATCAGGGCGAAGAAAAGGGTAGAGCCGTGGAACAGGGTTTCGGTTACGGAATAGATGCGGATATACTCCGGATTGCTGTCTTGCAGGCCGGAAAAGGCGCCGAACAAAGACCAGGCATGCGCGCCGATGATGGCCAGTATGGCTATGCCGCGGAATTGATGCAGATACGGAATAAACGAGGGACGACTGTCGGACGCTGTCATGCAGTTCCTTTAGATGGCGTCCCCGACTGGAGTCGAACCAGTGGCCTCACCCTTAGGAGGGGTGCGCTCTATCCAGCTGAGCTACGGGGACCGTGTGCCTATATTATGATGGTGCAGCGCAATGAAAACAAACTGCAAGGAAAATTATGCCAATCCGCATGCTTAAAGTCGCTGTTATCTCACTATTGGTTATGCAAGTGGCATTGGCTGCAGATCGTTCCGGATTCATGCCGGAAGATCTTTCCAAATTGCAGTCGGTATCCGATCCGGTGTTTTCGCCGGATGGCCGTCAACTGGCCTATAGCGTTGAAACCGCTGATGCCGAGCGTGATGAATTCAGCCAGGACTTGTGGACGGTGGCACTCGCCGGTGGCCCGCCAAAACAATTGACCAAAACACCGAGCAGCGAGTGGAGTCCGCGCTATGCGGAAAACGGCGCCGCGCTGTTTTACCTGTCTGACGCCGGGGAGGCGGGCAGCGTTCAAGTGTGGCGTATGCATCTGGCCAGTGGCCAAGTGCGCAAGATTACCGATTTCGCCGAAGGCGTACAGGATTTTGATGTGCGCGCCGATGGCAAAGTCTTGGCGGTGATTGCCAAAGACCCGGCGTTGGCGCAAGGCGAGCCGGAGCCTTTGCATCCGAAGCCGATAGTGACCACACGCTTCCAGTTCAAGGAAGATTACACCGGCTATCTGGATGCGCGCCGTTC
>JAHEBG010000308.1 GCA_024642445.1 Gammaproteobacteria bacterium
TCCGGCAGGGCGGGCAGCCAGGCTTCCCGTGTTTTTGGCGCAGTACACGCCATTATCGCAAACCGAACGCGCTAAAGATAGGTGAAATCAGGCGTTTTCATCGCTAATGCGCTGGCTTTCCGGTAGCACCAGCAACGCCGCCAACACGCCAGCCATGGCCAATATGGCTGTGGTGCGTAATGGGTAATCCACTATGCTGTGCATCAGCAGCAGCAATAAGGCTACCCAGGCGGCACGCGCCAGAATAACCGAGGCACGACTGTAGTCTTTTGCGCGGAACCATAAACGAAAGCCCTGGCCTGTAAACGCCATCAAAGCCAACACGGCTGCTGCCGCGAATACCCAGCGCATTTCCAGCCAGAGTTCAAGATACTCGTTATGGGCATGATTGACTATTACGTCACCGGTAATGAAGTTGTAATCGTACTGGGGAAATACATACCAGAATGCGCCCGGGCCCGAACCCCAGGGCGAGAAATCGCGCGAGGCCTGACTGGCTATCTGGATGAATTGCAGCCTTAGATCATCGAACGCGCCGTTCGTAAACTCCAAAGCCACGAAGTACAGGCTTACAGGAATAATTGCAATCAACCCGAGAATAATCAGGGTGAACACCCAATGGCTTTTGTCGTTGCGTTGGTTTGCCGAAATAATTGCAGGCACCATCATAAAGCAACCGAACAACCCCAACAGAATGGCGGCCAGCGAGCCCGACAGCAAAAACCCTACAATAAAGACCATGGCGCAAACAAACAGCAGCACCCACCACAGCGGGTGAATTCGGGAAACCCCGCGCGCGCTGAATAAAGTCACCATGGTGGCGAAAATCAGCACCAAGCCGGCCGCCAAACTGATGCCGTAGTGGTTGGCATTGGCGAACAGGCCCACCGCCACACCGGGATTGGTATTGCTGTAAAAATACAGACTGCTCTCAGGGCCGTCTGCGCGTTGCATCAAGCCCAGCGTGGCGTTAATCAATAGCCAGAAAATCAGCACCCGCACCAACACGCCGCGCTGTCTTTGGGAAAGCTGCAGCACCGACAAATACAAGGCCACGGCCGGCAATAGCCAATACAAGGCGCGTTCCGAAGCGGTGGCGATCAAGCCGCCTTGCGCATTCAACGCAACCGATGCCGGCGCCAAGGCCTGCATTAGCTGGCTGCGGGCAGCCCCGGAGGCGCTGAACATTTCAGGCCAAGGCAAAAGAAAAACCGCCAATGCCAACAACGGCAATGCCGCCCAGCACGCGGCTTTTGGCCAGGATTTCAAATCGGGCTTGCGCGCATACAGCAAGGCCATCAAAGCCAGTGCCAGCACTTGCGTCAGGGTATCGCCCAAGCCACCTTGGCCACCGCCCAGCAGCAAGGCCATGGAAAGCAGTGCTACGGTAACGGCAAATGTTGAGGGCAGTCTGTGCAGCATGGCGATGGGTTTCCAAAGAAAAGGGCCGCCGAAGCGACCCTTTCGATTCTAGCAGTAAGCCGCGGCTTACGGCGAAATGGTGGCGTCGTCGCCGTTGCTGATCAGCGCGGCAGCGCCAACAGCGGCTGCACCGCCCAGCCACCAAATGGCGCCGGCTTTGCAACGTTCGGATTTGTCATCGGCATTGAGTATGCCATCGCCATCGATGTCATCGTCTTGGCTGTCAACAATACCGTCATCGTCGCAATCGCGCTCTTCGCCCACGGCCTGTGCCGAAAGCGGGGCTACGCGTGCCAGGCTACCGGCATTGCAGGTGGTTTGCACGGTGGCCAAGGTTCCGGCAGGAAGCACTTGCACGCAACCGTCGGTGAACTTCAGGCTGGCAGTGCCGCCTTCCATGACCAACACGCGATCGCCCACGGCCAGAAGCTGGCCTTTTTGAACGGTTACGAATTGCTTGCCCTGATTGACCAGAACCGAACCCTTGGCAGACACCAAGGTAGCGGCCGGCTGCGCGGCAAACGACACGGAAGATACAACCAATGCTGACAGTGCGAAAACCAAACGGTACATGCAAAATCCTTATTTTATTAGCTTAATTGTCCAACTGCAGCCACAATTCGACCCAGTAAGCTCATAGTACAGAGCCTAGCAACTCGTGTCAAACCATTTTGTGGCGCTTATCACATAATTCAAAGCGCAGGCGTCACCGCTTCTATCAGCACGGAGTCCAACCAAAGACTGCCGCTGATTTGGGTTTCTGCGGCGATACGCGCTGGAATCAGCAGACTAAGACGCTGCCCTGTGCAAGCCGCAGGCACAGTAAAATCCAAGTGCAGCTCCCGCCAATCGAACTGGCCTTGCATCGGTTCACTGTCGGCAATGGCGCTGTTGTCGTTTTCACAGACAATGCGCCAGACCAAGCCGCGCGGGCTGTTCAAGCGGTTGGCTTTGGCGCGCCAACGTAACTGCCAGTTGCCGGCCGGCAACACCAGGGATTGCTCCAAATCGGCAAACGGCGTGCGCCTGCCCTCGAACTGAACCGTATATGAGCTTTCGCCCACGGTGCCACGGGTGGCCGACCAGAACGCCAAGGCATTGCTTACCGGTCGGCTTTTCCAGGCATAATCGCCCGCGTATG
>JAHEBG010000309.1 GCA_024642445.1 Gammaproteobacteria bacterium
GCCACCCACATCAGAAAGCCGAACACGTCCACCAATTTGTCGGCGCCAAAGGCGTTGCCGAACACTTGAATCACCACGAAAAAGGCGAACCAAGTGATTAAAATACGGGCGAAAAACGCGGCGTGGATTTTCATGGGAAACGGGCCTTGCGATGAAGTAAGGCCAGTGTAGCAATCCGTGCCGGGCTGTCATCCACTTTGCGACGAAACCGGCTATGCGCCGATGAAACGGGTTAAATGGGTGATTTTGTAGGGGTGCTGCTTGCTGCGCCCATTGTGATATTTCAGTTTTGCCACCGCTTCGGGTTGTTGCGAATATATTGGCGCGTGGCCTGTAATTCGACATTAGTGCGGATGATGCGTTCCCAATAATTGCGTTGCCACAGTGGTCGTTCGGCACGCCCCAGTAATCGATTCACAGCAATGGCCGAACAGGATTTGAACCGACGCACAATAATCCCAATCGTAGGGGCGCTGCTTGCTGCGCCCGTTTTGGGTGAATGCAATTGCATTGCATTCCCGTTAATGATGTTTGTGGCGCGATGAATATTCTGGAGTGTATGACCGGATGGATTCAAGGGCGCAGGATTCAAGGGCGCAGCAAGCGGCGCCCCTACATGGATGATGCCGTGGATGTGGTCAGGCATGATGATGAATTCATCGGTGCTGATGTTAGGGTAAAAAATTTCCAAATCATCCCAAACGGATTGCACCATCCGTCCCGCATCATTCAGATGCATTTGCCCGGCTACGATGTGCCCAAACAATGACTCGCGCCGGTGTGTGCAGGTGGTGATGAAATACGTGCCCGGTAGGCTGTAATCATGGCCGCGATAGCGGATGCTTTGGCGGTGATGGATGTCGGGATGGTAGCGCATATGCCACGATACCCAGCGCCGGATAAGGGAAATACAGGGATTTTCCGATTGTGGTGTAGGGGCAACCCCCTGTGGTTGCCCATGCATTTGAAATGATTGCCCCGAATAATCGCATTCAGCGCCAGGTCGGCCACAGGGGGCCGCCCCTATTTGCTGGAAACGTATTTTTCGCGGCGGATATGCGCAATGGCCAGGCCAAAATCCTTCAGCGCTTCGAAGCACGCATCTACCATATTCGGGTTGCCGCACAGATAGGCAATATCGTGTGCGCCGTTGGGCTGCAAGTCGGCCAGCTGGTCTTGCACATAACCGCGGCGGGCATCTTCGCTGGCATTATCGGGCAACTCCCGCGAAAAACAGGGCATAAACCGGAAACGGGGGTTATCTTCTGCGAAACGGTAGAAATCTTCGCGATAGATCAGGTCTTCTTCAGTGCGCGAACCAAACAGCAACACCACTTCAACGCCCCGGCTGTCCATCAGTTGCTTCAACTGCGGCAGCATGGCGCGGTACGGGGTAACCCCGGTGCCGGTGGCAATCAGCAGGTAGCGGCGGTTTTCGTCTTTGGCATTCAGGCAGAAACGCCCATAAGGGCCGCTGCATTGAATCTGCTGGCCTTCGTCCAGCGCGGTAAACAGCGCCGAGGCCGCGCCGCCGGGTACAAAGCTGACCGCGATTTCCACCGTATCGTTCACGCCGAAAGCGTGGTCGTGCTGGGTGGCCAGTGAATAGCTGCGCTTGGTGGCGGTGCCGTCGGGGTAGTTGAAATGCACCTGGATAAACTGGCCGGCGATGAAATCCAGCGCCTGGCCGTCGTCCCGGGAAAATTCCAGATGCCGTACCGACGGCGCCAGCATGCGGCTGTCAACCAGTTTCAGGGGAAAATGTTCTGCCACAAGCGGTCCTTATCTTGGCGGGTTCGTTCAAATGCGGGGGTAAGCCCGATATACTAAGCGTTCGGTTTCAAGCCGCCCCATCGGAATCCCCATGACGCAACCTGCCCTTTGCATTCAAGCATTGCACAAGACCTATGATAACGGAGTGATTGCCCTTAAGGGTATTTCCCTGGATGTTCAGCCCGGCGATTTTTTTGCGCTATTGGGCCCCAACGGTGCCGGAAAATCCACCTTGATCGGGGTGGTCAGCTCTTTGGTCAACGCCAGCGCCGGTTCGGTCTCGGTGTTCGGTGTGGATTTGGCCCAGCAACGTTCCGAGGCCATGCGCCAGATTGGCCTGGTGCCGCAGGAAATCAATTTCAACATGTTCGAAAAGCCGATCGATATCGTGGTCAACTACGCCGGTTTTTACGGGGTGCCGCGCGCGGAAGCGCTGCTGCGCGCCGAAAAACACCTGAAAGCCGCGCAGCTGTGGGATAAGGCGCATGTCATGAGCCGCACCCTTTCCGGCGGCATGAAACGACGCCTGATGATTGCCCGCGCCATGATGACCGAACCGAAACTGCTGATTCTGGATGAGCCTACAGCAGGCGTGGATATCGAAATCCGTCGCGGCATGTGGAAAACCCTGAAAGAAGTGAATGCCGCCGGCACCACGGTGATTCTTACCACCCATTATCTGGAAGAGGCTGAAAGCCTGTGCCGTAATCTGGCCATCATTGATAAAGGCCAGATCATCGAACAAGGCCCGATGAAATCCTTATTGGCCAAGCTGGATGTCGAAGGCT
>JAHEBG010000027.1 GCA_024642445.1 Gammaproteobacteria bacterium
CGACCGGCATCGGCCACAGCCACGGCATGGGCAACATCGTCTTGTAACCAAGGCGGCGTACTGGCCTGATCAAGCCAATGTCCCGCGCGTTGTGCCGAACTTAATGCCTGCAGGTAGGTGCGGGTTGCAGCATCGTGCCGACCTTGCGCTTCCAGTGCTTTGCCCAAGTGCAGACGGGCCACATGCAAGGACGGATTCAGTTGCAAACATCGCTCGAACGACGCCTCGGCCTCAGATGCTTGCTGACATGCCATCTGCGCCAAACCCAGGCTTCGCCACAGCGCGGCTTTGCTGGGGGCAATCCGTACAGCCACCAACAGGTGTTCCAGTGCCGTTTCCGCATGCCCTGAGGCCAGTGCTTCCCGAGCAAGAAAGGTTCGTGCCTCTAGATTGAATGTGTCGTTTTCCAATACCAACGCAAATGCTTTGCCGGCACGGGCATCGCCGGCCTCGGCATACCGTTGCGCCTGTAAAACCAAAGCTTGGGTTAAGGCAGACAAGGTTTAGTCCTTCGTGGCTTCTAGGAATAATGAATAGTGGCGATCGCCATAACGGGCACTGGCCACTTGGCTGTGCGAATCCACCTGCAGCGCCGGATGTACACTTGCCATGTATGTGCTCGGGGTGATATTGGTGAACCCTGCAACACGCAGCGCACGCGCCAAAGTGTCGTGGTCATAGCCGAATTTGTGGGCTTCAAACAGCCAAGCGGGATCTGGCCCGGCACCTGCGTATGCCAGAAAATGTTCGAGCCGGGTGGCATTGCCGTCGCCGCCTCCCCAATGCTCCACGCGGGCGTTGAAAAACGCATCGTCACCCATCTGATAGGCGGCGATGCATTGTGCGATATCCGGAACCGCGATGCGTACTACCCCGCCTGGCGCCAACACCCGATGGATTTCGCTGAGCAAACCAATGGCGTCGGTTGGATAAAACAGATGCTCGAGAAGATGCGAGAGAAATACATAGCGGCACTGGCCATCGGTGAACGGCAGGCCCCACAAGACATTGGTGGCCAGTTGCGCGGGGTAGATATCGAGATTGACCCAATGCTCGAGTACATACGGGCCGCTGCCGATATGCAGCTGCAGGTCTTTGCTGTGTTGGTCTATACCTAGCTTCTGCAGTTGCTGCATCAGATAAGGGGCACGCAGACTCTGCAGTTCAGCGCGTAACTGCACAATCTGTTGCTGGATGCCCTGCAGACGCTGTGCCAACGGCGCCTGTCCACGGGCGTGTGCTACATGTTCCGGGAATGGGCCCAGCCCGGACAGATCGCAGGCCAATTCGAACACCGACTGCAACATCGCTTTGCTCAAGCGACGGTTGTGGTCTGCCATGGCATCGAAATCGGTCATGCTCAAAACAGAAAGTAGGTGGACAGGATGAATTTTTCATTGCTTACCGGTGCTTGGCCGATGTGCTGGAACATCCAGTACGGCGGAAACACCAGAAGACGCCCGGCTTTTGCCTGCACGGTAATGCCCAGCTCGGGAAATTCCGTGCCCCCGCCTTCTGCAACATCGTTCAGGTACCAAAGAAAGACCAGATAGCGGTTGGCTTTCTCGCCAAGGGCGTCGAAGTGCAGCTGAAAGCCCTGGTCGCGATCAGGCAAATAACGCTTCATCACCAACTCGCTGATTTTTTCAGTCATCGGCAATGTAATCGGTTGCTGAAGCGCGGCATTGTATTGCACCGCATGGCGGTGCATGTTTTCAATGATCATAGCCCTGAACGCACTGTCCGATAACGGATCCAGATTCAGTTCAGTCCAGGCGCTGTCCTCATGTCCGGGCCGGATGCCGCGTCCGTTCGGGCGCTGGAAGCGTGCCAGAGCGTGGAACGATGCAATCATTTTTTCGCACAGCACGGGGCTGAATGCATCATCGAACACCTGGATGTATCGGCTCAAACGGTCGGTTTCAGGCGTGGCGTTCACGGTAAACTAGACTTCCCTAAAGACTCCATCAATCATACCTCTTTTCTTTATGACCGCACCGCAGCCACCGGATTTTCCGGCATTACCGATTGCCCATCAAGCATTGGCTTCCGGACGCTTTGAACAGGTCTTGCAGTGGGCTATCGTGGCCGAGACTCATGCGGCGCAGACATTGCCCTGGCGAACCCTGAAAGCGGTTGCGCTGAGCCTGCTCAAGCGCCCGTTGGAAGCATTGCCTGAATATCGTTGGTTGTGTGCACAGGAGCCGAACAACCCAGGGCATTGGTCTAACCTTGGCAATTGTCTTTGCGAGTTGGGGCAGGAAAGCGATGCCCTTGAGCCGTTGCAAAAAGCCTTGCTGCTCGGCGCCACCGAGCCTGCCATGCATTTCGGTTTGGCTCGCGCTTATGCCGCGCAAGGGCAGCTCGAGCTGGCACGACGGCATATTGAGACCGCTATTGCCCGTGACCCTGGGGATGCCGAATTTCCGTTGCTGCAGTTACGCATTCTGCAGGCGATGGATCGTTGGCCGGAGGCGCAGGCGCTCGCCCAGCAATTGCAGTCCCGAGCACTGGATGAGGGGCAACACATAGATTTGGGGTATCTCCTGTTTCGGGGCCAATGGTACGACGCGGCGATTGCCCAGTTTTCGCGCCCTGTGCAGACACCCGACTTGGCCTTGGACGCACGCATCGGTCGAGTGATGGCGTTTGAGCGCACCAACCGTCTGCAAGAGGCCAAAGCGGAACAGGCCTTATTGATAGAATCGGCAACCGAACACAACCCCAAGTTGTGGCAAAACTTCCAGCAGATGCAAGCCAAAATGGCGTTGCGTGAAAAACGCTATCCGGAAGCCAAACAACTGTTTGAACAGATTTTACACAAGGCGCACAGCGACCCAGATTTGAAATTGGGTATGCAATTTGAATACGCGGCGGCTTTGGACCGTTGTGGCGAGACCGACGCTGCCATGCAGACACTAAAGCAGGCACATGCGCTTCGTAAGGCCCTGGTAGGCCGTAATCACCCGGTTCTGCAGGACAGCACGCAGGCTTTTGCCGTATTGCAGCAGCCAATCCCGCCTTGGCAGCCGTCTGGGCATGGCAAAGACGGTTTTGCCGATCCGGTGTTTGTGGTGGGGTTTCCGCGGTCCGGCACTACCCTGTTGGAACAATTGCTCGATGCCCATCCGGCACTGGTGTCGTTCGACGAACAACCGTTTTTGCAGCATATGGTACGGCGACTTGGAGAAGATGCCGTTGCCATAAATGATGCATTGACCACAATGACACCCGCACGCTGGCAGGTTGAGCGGGCGGCCTATTTTGCAGAGGTTGCAGCAGTAGCCCCATCGAGCGCACAGCATCGCCCGGTGGATAAAAATCCCTTGAATATGGTGCGTCTGCCTTTGCTTCAGAACCTGTTCCCACAGAGTCGGGTACTTTTGGCGGTTCGGCACCCTTGCGATGTGGTGCTCAGTTGTTACCAGCAGAATTTCCGGGCCCCGGCATTCGCGCTGACCTTTGAAACCCTGGAAAGTACGGCGCAGATGTATGCCAAAGTGTTCGCGCATTGGTTTGAAGCCGGGCAAGACATGCGGTTGCCGGTGCTGTTATGGAAATACGAAGACCTGGTGGCCGATACCGAGGGCCGCGCGCGGGCATTGTTCGATTTCCTGCAACTGCCATGGCATGCAGAGCTGTTGTCATTCACTGAGCGCGCCAAAGACAAAGGCGCCATCAAGACGCCTTCGTATACGCAAGTGGTGGAACCGGTCAATGCGCGTGCCGTGGGCCGATGGCAGCAATATGCTGCGCATTTCACGCCCGCGGTCATGCAGCATCTTGAGCCGTGGATTGCGCGTTTTGGTTATTGAGTCTGTTGCTTGGCCAGCCAGGCGCCCATATGCTTTTCCAGTGCATCCAGCGGGATGGAGCCGGTACCCAAGACTTCGTCGTGGAAGGCCCGCAGGTTGAAACGAGACCCTAGGGTTTTTTCGGCGCGTGCGCGCAGCTCGGAAATTTTAAGCTGGCCGATCTTATAGGCCAGTGCCTGTCCGGGCGTCCCGATGTAGCGGTCGATTTCGTTGACGATATCCTGATCGGTTTTTGGGGCATTGGCTTTGAAAAAGTCGATGGCCTGCTGCCGTGTCCAGCCCTTGGCATGCATGCCGGTATCCACTACCAGGCGTACCGCACGCCACATTTCATAGGTCAGTTGTCCCATGCGGTCGTACGGGTCGCTGTACAGACCCATGTCGTAACCCAGTTGTTCGGCATACAGACCCCAGCCTTCACCGTATGCCACAAAGTAGGCGGTCCGGCGAAACATCGGCATCTCCGGCAGCTCAAGGCCGCGAGCGAATTGGAAATGGTGTCCGGGCACGGCTTCATGCAGGCTCAGCGCCAGCATTTCCCATTTCGGACGCACCTGCGGTTTGTACAGGTTCACATAATAAAATCCGGCACGTGAGCCGTCGGTTGCACCCGGCTGATAATATGCGGTGGTGGTGTCGGGCGCGATGCTGTCAGGAATTGCGCGTACGCCGTAAGTCATCCGTGGCAGCACGCCGAAGACTTTTACCAGCTCGGGATCGATGCGCTTGCTCAAGGCCTGGTAGCCTTCCAGAAGATCGTGTGAGTCGGTATAGAAGAAGCGCGGGTCGGTGCGCAGGAACGTGAAAAATTCCGATAGCGTGCCTTGAAATCCGGTTTCTGTTTTCACCGTTTCCATCTGTGCTCTAATTCGCGCCACCTCACTTAAGCCAATAGCATGGATGGCATCGGCACTGAGGCCGGTGGTGGTGTAATAGCGCGCTAAAAAGTCGTAATAGGATTTGCCATCGGGCAAGTTGGCAGCGGCAATGGTTTCGCGCGTTGCCGGCAGATATTCATTATTGAAATAGGCGCCCAACTTGGCATAGGCCGGCACGATGGCATTGGCAATGATCCGGCGTGCTTCAGCCTGCAAGCTGCTGCGCAGCTCCGGGCTGAACGACGCAGGGATCCGTTTGAATGGCGCGTAGAAACCGCTTTTTTCCGGGTCTGTAACCTGCTGCCCGGCAATCTGCGCGGTAACCCGTGTCATGATGGCGCGCGGCGGTGTACGCCCGGTGCGAACGCCCTCTTTCATCAAATCGATAGTCTGATCAATCAGCTTGGGAACGCCTTGCATCCGTTTCAGCCAATCGCGATAGGCGGCTTCGGTGTCGAACGCCAATACTTCGGTGATGCCATCGGCGGTTTGCACGCCGCCCTGATGGGTCATCGGCATCAGGTATTCACGGAATTGCTGGCGTTCTACTTTCTGTTTCAGTTGCCATTCGAAGGTGTCGTAATGCAGTTGATCCTGTGCTGAAAGGCTCACGCGGTTGATGGCATGCAGACGCTGCAGGGCATTGCGGTCGCCCTGCTCGCTCTTGGCGATGGCGGCAAAACTCAGATCTGACCAAAGGTCGTTGAATCGGGTGTCGCCGTTATAGCTGGCATTTTCGGGACTTTCCTGCAAGCCGCGCTCCCATTCTTCAGCGAACAACCGATGCAATTCAGGGTTTTTTTCAGCAGCAGGCAATGCCGGTATGAAGGCGGCAAGCATCAGGGCTATGGCCAGAATACGCATGTTTGAATCTCCACATGGGGTTGTGCTGAGTGTATCAGTAACGCCCGAAAAAAAACCGCCACCCGAAGGTGGCGGTTTTCAATGCAAACCGGGGCCCGATCAGAAGTCGTAGGTCAGGCTGGTCCAGTAGTATCGGCCCACCGTATCAAACGTGCGCTCATCGGTATTGCCGTTGAGCGAGTTGTTCTGATACAGAATGGGCGGCTGCTTGTCGAACAGGTTGTCGACACCTACGCGCAGCTTGAACTTCTCGAAGCTGAAACCGCCTTGCACGTTGTGGTAGGTGGTGGCACCGATCGAGAACTTGCAACCTGGGCTGCCTGCGGGCAGACCAAGATTGGCACAAGTGCCGTCCGGCTCAGTACTTCCCACGGTAAAGCCGTCGATATAGCGCATGGTCCAAGACACGTCGAACATGCCTTTACTCCATGCCAGGTTACCTAAAGCGCGCCATTGGCTGTAGTTGCCCAGACCGCCATTGGCCGAGGACAGGAAGGTTCCAGCATTCTGCTGCTGTTGCAATACCAGGCCATTGAAGATCACATCAACATCGAACTTATCGAGATAGGTGGCATCAAGGCTGGCACGGAACTTGCCGTACTCGGTATCAGTAAGATACTTGAAGCCGATATCAATACCGGAGGTATCGTATTTGCCGACGTTGGCTTTGCGATCGAACAGGATTTCCATCTCACCGCTTGGTCGGCGACTGAACAATGAACACAGCGGCGATGGATTGGCGGCCGTGCTGTTGAAGCAGATGTTCAGGATGTTCTGCGAACCAATGGGGTTAATGGCGCCGTCCAGCTTGGCATTCCAGTAATCAATCGTGGTCGAGAAGCCCTCGAACCATGACGGCTCATACACCATACCAACGGTTACCACAGTGCCTTCTTCCGGCTTCAGCGTTGAGTTGCCGCCTTTGATGGCATTTAACTGCGTATCGGTTTGGCCGAAGCTACCGTCAGCAATGACATTGGTACAGGCCGGGTTGGTGGATGGACCGCCACCGGTTTGAGTAATGCCATTACAGGGGTCGGCAAAGGTGTCCGAAGAGGCAAATTGACCGCCATACAGATCAGTGATGGTCGGAGCGCGGAACACTTCCGCATAGGTGCCGCGGAACAACAACTCTTCCGAGGGACGCCATTCCAATCCGAGCTTGCTGTTGACGGTGCTACCGAAGGCCGAATAATCGGACCAGCGTGATCCGACAGTGACGTTGAAATTGCTGGCAACGGGAATCAAAACTTCGCCGTACAGTTCTTTCACGGTCAGATTGCCTTTCGTCGGTGCCGTACACAGCTCCGAGGAAATGCCACAGGTGTAACCGGCATTTGGATCGATGATGGCAGCATCATACGGGTCGAAGTTCAGGAAATTTTTGCGGTATTCCACGCCCACAGCCGCTTGCACGGTGCCGGCGCCGAATTCGAACAGATCTCCGGCGAAGTTGGCTTGGAAGCTTTTTTGTGTTTCTTCCTGGCGGTGAAGCACATCCAGGGAGATGGCACCCAGAGCCACCAACTGCGCTTGTCCTGCGGCACTGTCAGGGTCGAAATTGCCGACGAAGTCAATCGGGGTGCAGCCCGGAATTGGGGTGGTATACGAACCGTTGGTGTAGCAGACGCCGCCTTGTGAGGGACCCAAAGCCAAGGCCAGAGCACCGTAATCGATGTAGCCGAGGTTATTGTTGTTCTGCTTGATTTTGCCGTAACCCACGGTGTAATCCCACGACCAGGAACTGTCGGCAAAGGCGCCTTTCAGGCCGCCATTGAATTGGGAAACGTCGGTGACGTATTCGTAGCGGCGATTGCCCAATCGGCTTAAGCGCAGACGAATATCGTTGATCTGGATTCCGAACGGGTTGTATTGGCTGTATTGCGATAGCGCAATGCCATCGGACAGGCCATCAAACGGAAGCGGTGCAATCTGTGAAGCTGAGCGGGTCTTGTTGGTGAACGCATCGACATAGGCGGTAACGTTTTCATTGATGTCGAAGTTGCCGGTAACGAACAATCCGGTGCGTTCCTGTGGCGTTAGCTGCAGATTGCCGACGGCCTGATAATTGAAGGCATCGGTGCCGAAGCTGAAGCAGCGGAAATCACTCAGTGCAGTACCGGGCTGACCGGATTTCAGTGTTACCGAGTTGCAGCCGTAGTAGGCCTGCAGAACGGGGTTGGCGTTGATGAAGTAACGGCCGGTTAGCGCACGGCTGGAGCCGCCCTGTACCACGCCGGTGCTGGAGGTTGAACCCAGCGACAGCGCATAGAACGAATAGGCGCGATCGGAAGCACGAACTTCTTCCTGCTTGTTGTAGCTGGCGCTGATGATGATATTGCCACGCTCACCGGAAGCGCCCCAGACTACACTGGCGCCGGTGCGTTGGCCGTCGTCGTGCGAAGAAATACCGTAATCGATACGGGCTTCAAGGCCGTCATAATTCGATTTAAGAATGAAGTTGACCACGCCGCCGATGGCATCGGAGCCGTAAATGGCCGAAGCGCCGTCTTTCAGAACCTCTACAGACTGAACCATGGACATTGGAATGGCATTGACATCGCGGGTCACGATGCGGCGACCGTTGACCAGAATCAGGGTGCGCTCGTCGCCCAGGCCGCGGAGGGAAACGGTGGCTGCACCGGCACCGCCGCCGTTGTTGACGGCTGGGTTGGTGGCAGCACCGGCTATGGCCGGGATGTCCTGAAGAAAGTCGCCAATGGTGAGTGCACCGGTTTTATCGATGGCTTCACGGTCAAGTTGGAAAACGGGGCTAGCGGTTTCTGAATCCACGCGTTTGATGCGTGAGCCGGTGACCTGTACGGTATCCAGGGTTTTCACTTCTTCCTGGGCCGACGCGGTCGGTGCCATTACGCTGCCGGCGCCCAAAATCAGGGCACTGTGCACCGCAAGGGTGAGTTTATTTCGATTGATCATAAAAGCCACCTATAGGGTTATTGTTATGGTGAAACGTATGAGATAAAAACAGGCCACTCAGACAAAATCAAAATGCGTGAGTAACCTGCCATTATTAATACTTCGTTAACAATTTGTCGAGTGCTATCCGTCACGATTTCTGCTCCGGGGCGTGCCCCGAAGGAAAGGGCGGCACTGCGAGCTTTAGTCGACCGCCTCAATTTCAAGAATCTCGACTATCTGGCCCCACATATGGGTGGACATCCGGTCGGGGTCAGGCCGCGCACTGAAGCGCACGCGCAAGCCGTCTACTTGCAAAGCTTCGTCCAGCACTAGGGGGTCATATTTCTGACCGTCATCGGCAATCAGGCCCCAGAAGCCGCCCTCAAGGTCTTGATAGCGCACGGTGGCCAAGCCCTGAATCAGGTCCTCAGATGGGTCAGCGGGTTCGGTCATGACGGGGCTCTCTTGAATTGCGGGAATAGGCGATGCATCAGGGGCGCCGGCACAGGCTGCCAGACCGATGATCAAGAACACAAAGAGTAAGGGTTTCATGCGCATCCTCAGTAGGCTTTTGCCCATCATACGCCAACCGTTGCCAACAAAAACCCCGCCGTGGCGGGGTTAGTGTGTGTATGGCTGCCAACTACATTAGGCTGAAATGGCCAGTTTCTCGTTGTGGTAACGGCGTGCGGCAATGAACCAGAGTATGGCACTCAAGCCCATGCCGCTGACCAGATACACAGCCCACTCCGTTGGAGAAACGGCTTCGGTGCGTACAATCTTCAGAATCATCTGGTTCTGCGCCAGGAACGGCACGGCAAACTGCCAGAGCTGATTCTTGATCGGGTTCACCATCAAAATTATGGTGGGCAGTATTGGCAGGAACATCAACAGGC
>JAHEBG010000310.1 GCA_024642445.1 Gammaproteobacteria bacterium
CCATGAAGCCGGCGGCACTCCGGGCCGCCACACGCCGGGGCTCCAGCATCAGAATCTTGCCGCCCTTGCGCCAGCTGCATGCCAGCAAGGCCAGCGGTACTTGCGTGGTTTTGCCGGCACCTGGCGGCGCTTCCAGAACCAAGCGCGGGTTCGCCTGCAGCGATTCGAGAACGGCCGGCAACAAGGATTGAATAGGGAAATCAGACATTCGCCTATTGTAGAGCCAAGCGTGCTGGCCTTGCTGTGATTGCGCGCTGCAGCGGCAGCGTGCGCAGACAACGGTACAATAGAACCATGGAATTGATCGATATCGGTGCCAATCTGGGCCATGAAAGCTTTGACCACGACTTGCAGGCGGTGTTAACGCGCGCGCGCGCTGCCGGCGTGGTTCAAATGGTGGTGACCGGCGCCTCACGAGAAGGCTCGCCGGTGGCTGCGGCATTGGCACGAGAGCATCACGGCTTTCTGTATGCTACTGCCGGTGTGCATCCGCACCATGCCGTGGACTATACCGCCGAGTGCGATGCGGAAATGCGCGCGCTGCACAAGCAGCCGGAGGTTTTGGCAGTGGGTGAATGCGGCTTGGATTATTTCCGGGATCTGTCGCCACGGCCGGCACAGCGGCGTGCATTCGAGCGGCAATTGGCCTTGGCGGCCGATGTCGGCAAGCCGCTTTTTTTGCATCAACGCGATGCCCATGTCGATTTCATGGGGGTAATGAAGGAACACGAAGGCCGAATTGGCAAAGCCGTGGTGCATTGTTTTACCGGCACCCGAGAGGAGCTGTTTGAGTGCCTTGATGCCGATTTCTATATCGGCATTACCGGCTGGCTTTGCGATGAACGCCGGGGTCTGCATCTGCGTGAAATTGTGAAAAACATACCGGGCAACCGGCTGATGATTGAAACCGATTCTCCGTATCTTTTGCCACGCTCGGTTAAGCCGATGCCCTCGCATCGTCGCAACGAGCCGATGTACCTGAGACACATCGTGGAAGAGCTGGCCATGGACCGCGGAATCAGCGCCGAACAGGCGGCACTTGAGAGCACGCAGACCGCGCGTGAATTTTTCGGCCTGCCACGGCCATGATTGCTGTCAATGAACGCATCGTCATTCCCGACAATGAAATTCTAGAGACTGCCATGCGTGCCAGCGGCCCGGGCGGACAGAACGTCAACAAAGTTTCTACGGCCATCGAGCTGCGCTTCTTCATCTGGAGCTCTGCGGTTCTACCCGACGCGGTCAAGCAACGGCTGGCGAAAAAAAGCGATCGACGCATTACCGCGGCCGGAGAAATCATCATCCAGGCCCAGCGCTTCCGAAGCCAGGAACAGAACCGCGAAGATGCCCGTAAGCGTTTGGCTGCATTGATCCAAGGCGTTATAGAGCCGCCGAAGCCACGGCTAGCCACCAAACCCACGCGTGCTTCCCAGCGCCGCCGCTTGGAAAACAAGCGCGTGCATGGCACACTCAAACAACAGCGGAAAAGCCCGCGCCCGATGAGCGACGAATGAAATCTAAGGTGTTGCCGCTGCCGCCGAATGCTCCACGCGCCAATACGCCGCAATGGCTTCGCACGTTGGCCGAGTACTTGTTGACATTGTCCGGATGGAAGATGGCCGGTGAATGGCCAGACCTGAAAAAAATGGTGGTAGTGGGTGCGCCGCACTCTTCGGCTTGGGACGGAATTTACGGACTGATTGCCAAAGTGGCAATGGATATGCATATCGTGTTCATGGGTAAACAGGAAGTGTTCTTCTGGCCCCTGGGCAAGTTGCTGCGTTGGCTGGGCGGTATTCCGGTCAACCGAGCGCAGCCGGGCGGCATTGCCGATCAAGTGGCACAGCAACTGAGCCAAGCAGAGCGCATGTGGTTCGTGCTTGCGCCCGAAGGTACGCGCCGCGCAGTTGAACACTGGAAGCCCGGCTTTTGGAAAATTGCAAAGCAGGCACAACTGCCGGTGGTTTGTGTGTATTTCGACTATCCGAGCAAAACCATCGGCGTAGGCAAAGTGTTTACCTTGACTGACGACATGGACGCCGATATCGCCGCGATACGTGCCTGGTATGCGCCGTATACAGGAAAGCATCGGGGCGTGTAGAGTGTTATAAAGTTGTCTGGACGCTATTTTCATTCCCTGCGAGTAACAGGCCGACCTACAGACAGATGAAAGAATACCCCTCCGACCAAAGCGCGACTTTCACAGCCGTCAGAAATGATATGCGATGGCGGGTTGCGATGGTGCTGAGCAGCCTGCAGGTGGTATTGATGATTGCCTTGGGTATTCTCAATACCCATTTGGGCTTGGCCGATACCGCCAATCTGGCCTGGTTGGTTTTGACCGTTTCGGCGGCCTCTTTGCTGCTTCTGTTGTTGCTGCCACGCGCGGCGGGCGCCACACTATTTTTCAGCGCCATAGCCCTGTTATTGATTCTGGTGCCGGTATACGGCCTGCATTATGGCCGCGCCATGCAGTACTGGGCATATATTTTTCCACCGCTTCTGGTTTTTCTGCTGCCTGCACGTACCGCATTGGTGGGTATGGTGCT
>JAHEBG010000311.1 GCA_024642445.1 Gammaproteobacteria bacterium
AGCGTTTGCAGAAGCCGGCACAGTTCGCCGGACTGCATTATTTCAATCCTGTAGCAATGATGCCTCTGGTGGAAATTGTGCGGCATGATGGCATGGATACGGAAACCGAACGGCGCCTTGCAGCATTTTGCAAAAGCATCGACAAATTACCAGTGCCCGTGGCCGGAAGCCCCGGCTTTTTGGTCAACCGAATTCTGGCGCCCTACATGCAGGAAGCCCTGTTGGCCTTTTCTGAAGGCATTCCCGGACGCGCCATCGACGCAGCCGCCTTGGATTTCGGCATGCCCATGGGTCCGATTGAATTGGTGGATACGGTGGGATTGGACGTTGCCGCGAGTGTAGGAAAAATCATGGCCGAATTCCACGGTCAAACGGTTCCCGATGCCTTGCAGATCCAACCCAACAAGCGCGGTAAAAAAGACGGCGAAGGTTTGTACCGCTGGGTGGATGGTAAAGCCGTGAAACCCGCCCTGCCCCAGGGCTACACTGCACCCGTAAATCTTCAGGACCGTTTGGTCTTCGCATTGCTCAATGAAGCCGTGTCGTGCCTAGACCAAGGCGTAGTTGCCGATGCCGACCTTCTGGATGCCGGCGTAATTTTCGGCACCGGATTTGCACCGTTCCGTGGTGGCCCGATGGAGTACATCAAAGCACTGGGACGCGATACCTGTCTGAACAAACTTCAGGAATTGCAGGCCGCATTCGGCGACCGTTTCAAGGCCAATGCCGGTTGGGAAAAACTCTGAACTACGGCCGGAACGTTCCGGCCGTGTGTTTTATTTCTTGCAGCCCAGCAATTTCAGCTCTTGACCCGGCCGAATGATGTAATTCGGCGGTGCCAAATCGTTCACCTTGATCAGGCGACTGAGATCGCAATCGAAGGTACGACTGATCATCATCAGGGTTTCTCCTGATTTAACCGTGTATTTTCCATCTGCGCGCTGTGCATCCGCTATTACTACGCCGGCATCAACAGTCTGTTCGACAGTATCCGATGGCTGGACTTGATCGGGCTGCGCCACGGTAAACACCGGCACTTTCCGAGCCTGCAACAGTGTACGCGCCATATCCACACGGGGCCCTGAAATACAGTTGGCCTGATAGCTGTCAACCAGTTTTTTCGGTGCACGCAGCTGTGTGCCCTGTGCGATGTACTGGTCCGGCTGGTAATGCGGGTTGAGGTTACGCAACACACGGAACCAACCGAACTGATTATGCGGATTACCTAAACAGACCGTCAGTTCATTGATCGTAGTGGCGCGCTGCAAGGCCAATGTGGCTGGCGTATAGTCCAGTTGTGGAAACGTCAAACCGTAATCATTGCCGTGCAGAAACAGCCAGGCAGCTGCCAGTACGGCCGGAACGTAATCGCGGGTTTCTGCAGGCCATTCCTTGTACACGCGCTCATTCCAGAAATCCCCGCCTTTACTCTGGTAAATGCGCTTGGCCCGTCCTTCGCCACCGTTGTATCCGGCGATGGCCATTTCCAGACTACGGTTCAATTCTTCAAAGCGCTCATTCATGTAGGCGGCATTGGCTCGCGCCGCAAACTGCGGATCATAACGCATATCGTAATTTGCACCCGAACCCAAGCCGAACCTGCTGGCCGTGGCTGGCATGAATTGCAGTGGGCCGGCGGCACCGGCGCGTGAAACGGAATGGACCTTACCACCGGATTCCTTGGTCAACATGCCGAACAACAGCGCCTCAGGCAATCCGCGTTTTTCATATTCCGGCGCCATCAGATAGCGCATGTATTGGTAGTTTTCCCAGGAATCCATGAAAAAACTGCGATTAACCGTTAACCAATTGGCAATAGCCGCCTGCATCGGCTCGTTGTATTTGACCCATAAGGCCAGATGGTTATCAGTGCCGAGCAATTTCACCGTGGAATCGATGGCTGGCATGCTTTCAGGCGACAGTGACGGATTCACGGTGGAAATTACCGGAATATCACGGCGCTTCACCAAAGTCTCATAGGCACTGATCACCCTCGTTTTTGAACAGTTCTTCAGCTTGAAGCAGGCATTGGCCACATCCTCCAGGTCTTCGATGGCTTTGTTCATTGCAGGCAACTTACCTTCATCGCCGGCATCATATTGAACCTGAGCTTCCTGATAACGCTTTACTACCGCGTCCAAATCGCTGTAAATCTGATCTTCACGCGTGGGTTTTGCGGCTATAGCCGTACCCGTAGCCAACGCCAATACCAGAAACCCACTTGAAAAACCGACAAAACGCATGAATTCTCCTTGCACCTGATCTATCCTATGAAACCGCATGTCACCATGCTACACGCTTACATCCCGTTATTATGAATACTCCATGAGCCGTTGGCGAGCACCTGCAGCACATTCCACCGCATTGATTACCCGCGAGGGCTTCGAACGCCTGCGCAGCGAATTGGTCATGCTTTGGCAAACGCAGCGGCCGGAGGTGGTTAAAGCATTGGCGGCGGCCGCGGCCGAAGGCGATCGCTCGGAAAATGCGGAATATATCTATCGTAAAAAGCAACTGGTTGAAATCGACCGACGCGTGCGGTATCTC
>JAHEBG010000028.1:0-1588 GCA_024642445.1 Gammaproteobacteria bacterium
ATTCAGCATGCGCGATGGCAATTGGGGCAACAACCTGTATTCGGTCACCTGCTCAAGCTTCAACAACCGCACCCAAACCTGTGCCTGGAACCTACGGGAAGGCATGCCGGTCATCATCGATCACTTGGCCGGACGTTGCCAACAGAACCGTGACTGGGGTTACAGCCGAGGTTCCATCTGGGTTAAAAACGGATGCAGCGCCCGCTTCGGTGCACGCCGATGAACTGAGCACCGGTTTGCCTAAGGAAAATCCCGGCAAACGCCGGGATTTTTTATTCTGCAGAACCCGAGCCGGATGTTCCTGAACTGCCCGAGTCCGCCAGGTTTTTCTTCTTGTCGCCATCTTTCTTGAAGTCGGTTTCATACCAGCCGGAACCGGCCAGACGGAAACTCGGCGCCGTGACCTGACGCGTTACTGCCGCTTTACCGCATGCTGGGCACGTGCTCGGGTCGGCATCGGAAAGCTTTTGCAAGCGCTCGAAACTGTGGCCACAGGCCGAGCAGGAAAAATCATAAATCGGCATAAAACACCTGTGTGAAATTCATTACCAGTATAGCAAGTAGGTCCGGATTAGCCGTTTTCAAGCATGCTGTAGCTTTCCAACCACTGCGCCTCTGCCTGCGCGCGCTGCGTTTCCAGTTTTTGCTGCTGTTGCCCCAGTTGCAGTAGCACGGCACCGCCATCGGACTGGTAAAGCTCAGGCTTGGCCATTTCTTCTTGGATATGTGCCAATTGCGAATCGAGCTCAGCCATCTGTTTTTCCAATTTATCCACGGCTTTCTGCAGACGTTCCTGCTCGCCGGTGGAGCGCGCTATGCTTTTGGCCTGAACCGCCGGTTTGGGCTCGTTCTTGGCTTTGCTGGCGGCCTGGTCCAGTTTATTGCTGCGTGCTTTGAGCCACACCGCATATTCGTCAAGATCGCCATTGAACGGATCGACATGGCCATCGGCCACACGCCAGAAGGTTTCGCTGACCAAGCCAATCAAATGGCGGTCATGTGACACCAGTACGATGGCGCCGTCGAAATCGCTGAGCGCCTCGGCCAGCGCCTCACGCATATCGATATCCAAATGGTTGGTCGGTTCGTCGAGCAGCAATACATTCGGCTGGCGGTAGGCAATCAAGGCCAAGGCCAGGCGCGCACGCTCGCCACCGGAGAAGCCATCGACCGATTCAAAAGCGCGGTCACCCACGAAATACCATTGCCCGAGGAAGTTACGCAGTACCTGCTCACCGGCCTCGGGCGCGATTTCCTTCAAATGCCACATCGGGCTTTGCCCGGCGGTAAGACTTTCCACCGTGTGCTGGGCAAAATACCCGATACGCAGATCGGGATGCGCTACGCGTTCGCCTTCGAGCAAAGGCAGTTCGCCCACCAGTGTTTTCACCAAAGTGGATTTACCGGCACCGTTCGGACCCAGCAAGCCAACACGGTCGCCGGCTTCCAAGCCGAACCCGACCTGCTCCAGAATTCGGGTATTGCCGTAACCGCAATCCGCAGCGTTTAATCGGATAAGCGAATGTGGAAGTTTGGCCGGCTGGCCAAACTGGATGTGCATGGCACGCTCAGCACGCACCGCTTCGGT
>JAHEBG010000028.1:1688-9325 GCA_024642445.1 Gammaproteobacteria bacterium
CCAGAATTCGGGTATTGCCGTAACCGCAATCCGCAGCGTTTAATCGGATAAGCGAATGTGGAAGTTTGGCCGGCTGGCCAAACTGGATGTGCATGGCACGCTCAGCACGCACCGCTTCGGTACCGGCCAATTTGGCCAAACGCTTCATCCGCGACTGCGCCTGCTTTGCTTTACTGGCCTTGGCTTTGAAGCGATCGATGAATTTCTGCAGGTGTTCGCGCTCGGCCTGTTCTTTCTCGAAACTGATCTGCTGCAAACGCAGATGCTCGGCGCGTTGGCGCTCGAAACTGGTGTAATCGCCGGTGTACAACTTGGCTTTACCTTCGTTCAGATGCAAGGTATGCGTACAGACACCATCAAGGAATTCGCGGTCGTGCGATATCAGTAAAATGGTGCCGGGATAGCGCAGCAACCACTGCTCCAACCACAAGACCGCATCCAGATCCAAGTGATTGGTCGGTTCATCCAACAGTAGCAGGTCTGAGGGCTTCATCAAGGCCCGTGCCAGATTCAAACGAACCCGCCAACCGCCGGAAAAATCCGAGACCGGACGCACATGGCTTTCTGCGGCGAAACCCAAACCGTGCAGCAATTTGCCTGCACGTGCCGGGGCATCATAGCCGCCCAACTGATCCAACAGCTGATGCGCTTCGGCCACGGCATCATAATCTTCGGCATCCATGGCATCGGCTTCGGCACGGATGACATCGTATACCGCTTGATCGCCGCTCAAAACGAAATCCAAGGCCGAATCCGGCAGCGATGGCGTTTCCTGAGCAACACTGGCGATGCGCAAACGCGTTGGCATGTCGATATCGCCCTTATCGGGATCTACCTCGCCCAGTACGGCGGCGAATAAACTGGTTTTTCCGCAACCGTTGCGGCCGACCACGCCGACACGGGTTCCGGCATGCAAGGTCAAATCGATATTCGACAGCAACAACCGCTCGCCACGGCGCAGGGCAAAATTACGGAAAGCGATCATGCGCCAAAAATCGTCTTGAGCACTGCCATACGCACGGCCACGCCGTTGCTGACCTGAGCCATGATGACCGACTGCGGGCCATCGGCCACTTCATCGGTGATTTCCACGCCACGGTTCATCGGGCCAGGGTGCATCACTATGGCATCGGGCTTGGCCAGCGCCAACCTGCGTGAATCCAGGCCGTACTGTTCGTGGTATTGCTGCAACGAGGACACCAGCCCTTCCTGCATGCGCTCGCGCTGCAGGCGCAACATCATCACCACATCCGTATCCGCTATGGCCTCATCGAAATCCGCAATACGCAAACAGCCGTCCAGCGTCGCATCATCAGGCAACAGTGCTTGCGGGCCACATACACGGATTTCACCGCAACCCAGCGTTTTCAGGGCATGCAAATCGGAGCGTGCCACCCGTGAGTGAAGGATATCGCCAACCAAGGTGATTTTCAGCTGGCTGAAATCACGGCCTTTGTGCTGACGGATGGTGAGCATATCCAGCAACCCCTGCGTGGGGTGGTTGCTGCGGCCATCGCCGGCATTGATGAAGCGTGTCGAATCATGAGCGGCATCAATCAAATCCCTCAGTTGCCCATCAATCGAGGTGCGCACCACGAAGGCGTCGACCCCCATTGCTTCCAGGTTGCGCATGGTATCCACTGCGGTTTCACCCTTGCTGCCGCTGGAATGGCTGGCATCGAACCCCAAGATATCGGCGCCTAGACGCATGGCTGCCAGCTGAAAAGAGCTGCGGGTACGGGTGGAGGGTTCAAAAAATAGAGTGCACACCGATTTGCCTTGCAACACGCCGCGTTCACTGCTACCAGACAATGCGTGTGGCCGCAGTCTCTGTGCGCAGTCCAGCAGTTCGGTAATCTGGCCAGCGGAAAGATCGGCAAGACTGATCAAATGGGGGACGTTCATGACATGGCTTCCAAGGCTGTACGGTTATGCGGTTGCTGGAACCAACGCTCCAGAATGATGACGGCCGCCCAAGCATCCAACTGATTGGCCTGGTGCCGCTTGCTTTCGCCACGGGCGCGGCTTTCGGCAAAACGCTGGGCAGCTTCAATGGAACTGTTGCGTTCATCCATGAAACTTACCGGTTTGCCGAATCGCTCCGCCAATACACGGCCAAACGCGCGCGCGGTATCACGAATTGGTTGGTTTTCACCGCTTTGGGTCAGCGGGTTGCCCACCACCAGAACATCCGGCAACCAATCCCGCATCCAGGCTTCCAGTGCTGGCCAATTCACACCGCTATCGAAAACGTCCAGCACTCCTACCGGGCGGGCGGTACCAGACAGGCTGTTGCCTACTGCCACGCCAATACGTCGGGCACCGACATCAAAGGCCAGCACCGTCTGTACCGGCGAACTCATGCGTGCCCCGACTGCAAGGAAATCAACGACAGGTCGACGCCGATTTGCTGTGCTGCGGCTTGCCAGCGCTCTGCCATCGGTGCATCAAACACAATGGCTGTGCTGGCTGGCGCATTCAGCCAAGCATTGTCGGCCAGTTCTTCTTCCAACTGCCCAGCAGCCCATCCGGAATAGCCCAGCAAAACCTGGAACTGCTCCGGGCCACTGCCGTTGGCCAAGGCGTTAAGAATATCGCGAGAACTTGAAATACTCATGCCATTGTTCAGTTGCATGCTGGAATCCCAACGGGTGCTGTCGTTATGCAGGACAAATCCGCGCTCGGGATTGACCGGGCCGCCGGCCAGTACTGTCTGCTGGCGTAATTTAGGATTCTGGCACGGCATGTCGAGCTGGTCGAACAGCGTGCCGAGCGTGAACTCGGAGTCGACATTCAATACCAGCCCCATGGCGCCGTTTTCATCGTGCTGGCAGACCAGAGCGACCGTTCGTGAAAAATAGCCGTCTTCAAGGCCGGGCATGGCAATCAACAGCTGTTCGGCGAGGGACGTAGGTTTCAACATGGCACTATTGTACCTTGAGGGCACGCTTTTATTCACCGTTCATTGAGTGCACGGCCATCAGGGTCTAAACTGTGAGCCTAACTACCGAACACTGAAAATGTCGAATCTCCAGCCCCTGACCAAAATTGCTACGGCGTTAACGGTATTGTTAACTACCGCCGGCCTGTCAACAGCACTTAGCCAGAGCACCCCTGCAGTGGGTTCCGGGCGCGCCCCTGTGGAAGCCCTGCCCAGCCCGCCTCATAAGCAAACGCTCCGGGATCTGCAGGCGGATGCCAGGGAAATGGAAAGTCTGGCTGAGGCCTTCGTGCAACAACGGAAAATTCCCGGCATGGCCATTGCGTTGGTACAGAACGGGCGCGTTCTCTCGGCACGCGGTTACGGCGTAACCGATACCCGCACCGGGCAACCGATCAAACCGGACACCGTATTCCGCATTGCTTCGTTGTCAAAGGCGTTTGCCGCAACCATGACCGGCATTCTGGTCGAAGAGAAAGCGCTGTCGTGGGACACCCCCGTTTCCAGCCAATTGCCTGCGTTCAAGCTACGCAATTACGCGGCATCTCAGCGCCTGACGGTCAGCGACATACTCAGCCATCAGGTAGGCCTTGCCAAAGGCACCTACGACCGTGATCTGGAGAGCAACGTGCCCTATCCGGTTCTGGCTGACCGCCTTTCCAATGCGCCGATGATCTGCACCCCAGGAAACTGTTATGGCTATCAGAACATCGCATACAGCCTAATTGGCGACATGGTTTTTGCCGTAACCGGCGATTTTTATACGCATCAAGTGGAAACCAAAATCTTCAATCCGCTGGGAATGAAAAGCGCCACCTACGGCTTTGATGGGCTGCGCGCCAGCAACAACTGGGCAAGACCGCATGTGTACGGCAAGCGCGGCTGGGTATCGGAAACTCCATCCGAAAACTACTACCATGTGCCGCCCGCTGCCGGCGTCAATGCCAGCATCACCGATATGGCACTTTGGCTGAATGCCCAACTTGGGCATCGCCCGGATGTATTGTCTCCGGCTCTGCTCGAAAAAATACATACCCCGCAGGTGGCTACGCCCTCGGAGCTTCGGTCCAGCGGTTGGCGTCATGCACGACTAAGCCGCGCCAGTTACGGTCTTGGATGGCGTGTACTCACTTATCAGGGCAGAACCATGATCTTCCACGGGGGTCTTCTGCGCGGTTACCAAGGTGTCATCGCATTTTTGCCGGATGAAGATGTGGGCATTGTGGTGCTGTGGAACTCAACCAGCGCTTCGCCTTCGGCGTTTCTGCCGACCTGGATGGACCGGGCGCTGGGTATTCGCGGTGAAAACTGGCTGGGTCTGAAGGACGAAGCCGCCGAATAAACGGTTGGGCCTGAAAATACAGTGCTGCCGGGTGTAATTCCGGCAATAAAAACCCCCGCTTGACCTGGGCAGAATCAAGCAGGGGGGGATTATAGCAATCGGTACAGCTTGTTACATTGCAGGCGCTACAGGTGCTGCAGGTGCAGCAGGCGCAGCGGCTTTCTTTTTAGCTACTTTTTTTTTAGCGGCCGGTTTTTTGGCGGCTTTTTTGGCGGCCGGTTTTTTGGCAGCTTTCTTAGCAGCAGGCTTTTTAGCAGCGGCTTTCTTGGCTGCTGGTTTCTTTGCTACTTTTTTGGCAGCTTTCTTGGCAGCAGGCTTTTTAGCAGCGGCTTTCTTGGCTGCTGGTTTCTTTGCTACTTTTTTGGCAGCTTTCTTGGCAGCGGGTTTTTTCGCTACTTTTTTGGCGGCTTTCTTGGCAGCAGGCTTTTTAGCAGCGGCTTTTTTGGCTGCCGGTTTCTTGGCAGCGGCTTTTTTCACAACTTTCTTTGCCGCTTTTTTAGCGGCCGGTTTCTTTGCAGCTTTCTTAGTAGCCATGGTCAACTCCTCGTCAGTTGGCTTTGGAACAATGGATAAAATCAAAACGCCCAGTTGAAAAAGTGCCAGGCAAAACGCCCGACAAACTGCCGGAAAGGTTAATCCGTCCGGTCAGATTCTTTACCGCCGCAATTACGGCGAAAAACGAAACGCCCGAAACCACAAAGGTTCGGGCGTTGAAAGATGGAGCGCTACCGCTGCGTTTCAATGCAGCTTTTTTGGAGGGCAAGAATTTCGCAATTGCTGGCGGACAATCGGTGACGTCTGCTTGAATTGTTTGGAAGGTCTTGATCACTCGGCTCAATTTGTTAAGTACACAATGTGAAAGCTAATCAAGTGATTTTACAATGTCAACACTTTTATTAAAAAAAAATACGGCATTTCCGGCGTCCTTTTTTACGCCGGCGCCGTAACTCGCACGCCACCCGTATTAACTTTAACAATTATTTTTACATGCATTGCTGTAAGCCTTGTAAATAAAGGGCTACAGATATTATTCGATTTGCAAGAATATTTTGACGCTATAGAACTTGCGGTTTTTTATGGGTCCGGATGCCACTTTGAATGGAAAATAAAATTTAATGAAAAACGACCTATATTTTTTTCATGGCGTGCAAAACAGCGAAAGTGCGCAACTTTTTGAGGCGTTTCAGGCACTGGCCGCAGCCGGATATCTGCAGCCTTTTGAAGGCACAACTCAAGAACCTTGTTAGCTTTGCTCAGTGGATTTCGTTGCGAAAAAAAACAACCGCCGGAATCCGGCGGTTGTTTATATACAAAATTTGGCGGCATGCAGGCCGAGATTAATGCTCGTCGTCTTCAATCAGGGCAGCGTAGTCATCGGGTGAAAGCAAATCGTTGAGCTGATCGGCATCATCTATGGCAACTGTGAAAATCCAGCCTTCACCGTACGCATCTTCATTGATGGTTTCCGGCTTGTCGCTCAGGGCTTCATTGACGGCGGTAACGGTACCGCTGACCGGACTGTAGACATCCGAGGCGGCTTTGACCGACTCGACTACTGCGGCTGCATTGCCTAAGGTTACGGTATCGCCAACAGCCGGTAATTCCACATAAACCAAATCACCCAAGAGGGATTGGGCATGCTCAGAAATGCCGACCGTGACCTGTCCGCCGTCTTCAACGCGTGCCCACTCGTGGGATTTAAGGAATTTCAAATCGCCTGGGATTTCGCTCATAACACTCTCTCGTTCGGGTGATTTCGGTAAGCCTAGTTTACCCCTAACGCCAGCCGGCGTTAAGTCCTGAATTAAATGCCGTCCTGTGGCTTGCCGTTGCGGACGAACGGGTACTTGACTACGCGCACCGGATGCCGCTTACCACGGATGTCGACCTCGACCGCGCCGTTGTCGCCGGCCGGCACACGGGCCAGCGCTATGGCCTTGGACAGCGTGGGCGAAAAGGTACCCGACAGAATTTCGCCTTGGCCGCTGGCCGTAAACACGGCTTGGCCATGGCGCAACACGCCTTTTTCGTCCATTACCAGACCAATCATCTGGCGGGCATTGCCCTCGGCTTTTTGTTTTTCCAAGGCTATGCGGCCGATGAAGTTCCTGTCGGCATCCAAGGCAACCGTCCATGCCAAACCCGCCTCATACGGGCTGACGGTTTCATCCATATCCTGTCCGTACAAGGCCATGCCGGCCTCCAGGCGCAGGGTGTCGCGGGCACCCAGACCGCACGGGCGAACACCGGCAGCGGTCAGCCGTTGCCAGAAATCGATTGCTTTGGCTTCCGGCACTATTATTTCAAAGCCGTCTTCACCGGTATAGCCGGTGCGTGCAATGAAATAGCCATCGGCATCACAGGCAACGAACTTGCCTAATGCATCCGCCGCCACCGCCGCCTCTGCCGACAGCAGCGACATAACCTTGCTACGGGCATTCGGGCCTTGCACGGCAACCATGGCCAAATCGCTGCGCTCTTCCAGGCGAACGGCGAAATCGCCGGCAACCTTCTGCATCCAAGCCACGTCCTTATCACGGGTGGAGGCGTTGACCACCACGCGGTAAAAAGTATCGCCCAGGTAATACACGATCAAATCGTCGATGATGCCGCCGGCCTCATTGAGCATGCACGAATACAGGGCTTTACCCGGTACAGCCAATTTGTCCACCGAGTTGGCCACCAGCAAACGCAGAAAATCACGTGCCTGATCTCCATGCACATCAATTACGGTCATGTGCGAGACATCGAACATACCGGCATCGTTGCGCACGGCATGGTGTTCTTCAATCTGCGAACCGTAGTGAATCGGCATATCCCAACCGCCGAAGTCAACCATTTTGGCGCCGGCATCACGGTGGGTTTGGTTCAACACAGTTTTCTGGGTCATGGGCGTCTAAATGCTCTCGCTGGAAACGGCCATTATCGCATAGGGTGGCGTCTATTCTGCAGGCACAACCCGCAGAATTCCGTCTTCAACCGCCACGATACGCACCAGGCTGCCCTCAGGCATATCCGGGCCCTTGACCTGCCAATAGGCATCACCCATTTGAACCCGGCCTTCACCGTGGGCAACAGCGCGATCTAGAACAACAATCTTGCCCAGCAGTTGTTCCTGCTTCCTGTTCAACAAAGGCTGATCGGTGACTTCACCGGATTTACGGAAAAACCGCCAATACACGCCCACGGATACGAACGACAGAATCACGAACACCAGAATCTGCGCCAACAGGGGGATGGGCAAGCCAATGGCCAACAGCAGAAAAACGCCGGCGGCAGCAAAGCCGAACCACAACAACAGGATGCCGGGCGCCAACGTTTCCAGCGCTATCAGCAGCAGTGCCGCGCAGGCCC
>JAHEBG010000312.1 GCA_024642445.1 Gammaproteobacteria bacterium
TCATGGCGGTGCGTTGCCGGTAGGTGGGCCCGAAGCGGGCAAACGCGAACCAGGCCTCGTCCCAAAGGAAGGTCAGATCGGGTTTGATGGCCAGACATTCCTCGATGACGCGCTCGACGTTGTAGACGATGCCGTCGAAGGTGCAGTTGGTCAGCAGCAGCATGCGCACGCGATCCAGCTTTCCGGCGGCTTTCAGTGCCAGCAATTGGTGTTTGATTTCGCGCAGCGGAACCGCACCGTACATCGAGTACTCGTTCAGCGGGTAACTGTCGAGGTACACCACCTGGGCGCCGGACAATACCATGCCGTAATGGTGTGACTTATGGCAATCGCGGTCGACCAATACGATGTCACCGGGCCGGACCAGCGCCTGCACCACAATCTTATTGCAGGTGGAAGTACCGTTGGTGGCGAAAAAGGTCTGTTTCGAACCGAAGGCGCGGCTGGCCAACTCCTGGGCCTGCTTGATGGTGCCTACCGGTTCCAACAGACTGTCGAGGCCGCCGGACGTGGCCGAGGTTTCCGCCAGAAAAATGTTCTGGCCGTAGAACTCGCCCATGTCCTGGATCCAGTGGCTGCGGTTGATCGACTTACCACGGCTGATCGGCATGGCATGGAATACGCCGGTGGGCTGCTTGGAGTATTCCTTCAATGCCGTGAAAAACGGCGTGTTGTAGCGGGCCTGTATGCCGCGCAGAATATTCAGATGCAACTCCAGGAAATCTTCCTGGTTGTAGAACACACGGCGGCAGTTGCCCAGATCCATGCCGGCAACCGACTCGATGGAGCGCTCGGTGACCAGATACGAATCCAGTTCAGGCCGGAGTTTTTTCAGCAGCCGACACAGCTCAGGGCCGTATTCCTGACTTTCCAGGTCATCGACATTTCTGCGCCCTGCCCGTTCCAGATAACGCTTGAGCAGACTCATTTCATTTTTTGATTTCAGCGCCATGCCCGGGCGCACCACAATGGCCTGGATGTTGTGATTGAACAGCACGCCGATCAAGGCATCTTCCAAGCTGGGCACCACGAACGCATCGTAGATAAAGGCATCTTCCGGCCGGCGCATTTTACCCATATTGGCTTTCAACCAGCGCTCCTGCTGTTCGCCAACATCGTCAACAATCATCACTTCGAAATACGGTTTGGCGCTGTTCCGGCTTTCGATGCTGTGCACGATTTCATCTTCGATTTCATCGGTCTCGACCGCTTCATGGTCCAGCTCGATGGCGCGGCGCCGATAAGCGCCCGAAGCCAGCGCCCGTGATACCGCATTGCAGGCGAAGGCCAGTCTCTGGGTATTGCCAAGCTTGAAAGCCCGTTGAATCTGATCAAACGCCGACATGCCCGGAAACGCCCAATACGGTTCGATCAATGCCAAGGACTCCAGGACTTCAGCAATGGCCGTGCGTGTTTTGGCATGCCCGGCGTTCTGTGCCTGATCGCTTAGCGTCTCGGTCATTTCGCGCAAGGCGCTCCATTGATCAAGTCGCAGTTGGATGGCTGAATAGTAGTCGCTCATGGATTGCATGCAATGTTCCTCGGAAAGTTTGGACGGTCGATCGGATATACGCTTCTGACGGACCGCAACTACAAGGCTTTGAACGGCAATCCGGTATCGGGCACTTCGGCCACTGCCACATCGCGCGGGGCATCGGCATCCAAACCGGCACGGCTGCCCTGTTGCGGAATTTCCATCGGACCCAGCTGTTTCAGATAACTGTCTACGCCGCTGTTACGGTCGTACACCGAGAAATCCACGGTGCGGTCACGGAAGCTTTTCAAGACCTGGCCCAGGCCGCGCATGCCGGTTTCGCGTTGACGGCGCACCTGGCTGAGATCGATTTCAATCGGGAACATGTCTTCCTGGCCGGCCGACTGATGGATGACCATCGCGCGCGGATCGACCACGCAGGAACGGCCATTGCCGCCGGCACCCAGACCATTGACATCAACCACGAAACACTGGAACTGAGCGGCAGTAGCGCGAGCGATGGACAACTCGGCCTCGCGATCGGTGGTACCGGTGAGCACGGGGTGCAACAACACTTCCACGCCCTGGCTGGTGAGCTGACGGGTCACTTCCGGGAACCACATGTCGTAGCAGATGGACAGGCCGAAGCGGCCGACATCCGGCACATCGAAGATGCAGAACTCATCGCCGGAGGTAATGCCCTGCTCGTACGGCAGAAACGGGAACATCTTGCGGTACTTCTTGACCACTACACCGTCAGGATTGATGACCGCACTGGTGTTGTAGATTTTTCCGTCTTCGGCACGCTCGAACATTGAACCGGGAATCAACCAGATTTTATGCCGGCGCGCGTCTTCGCAGAATGCCGCCAAGCTCGGATTGTCGAACGGTTGTGCAAATTTGGACAACGGCCCGAACGGTGCCAATTCACTGAACAGCACCATTTGCGTCCAGGGGAAGCGTGCCATCAGGATATCGAGACGCTGGCGCATGCCTTCGACATTGGGAACCAAGGCGTTGACATACATTTGAATACCGGCAATAGCAAAAGGAACCATAGAATT
>JAHEBG010000313.1 GCA_024642445.1 Gammaproteobacteria bacterium
CTACACCGAATTCGAATATTGCGAAATTCTGCAAGGGGTAATCGTAATGACCGATGCCGCCGGTAATGCGCAAACGGTCAAAAAAGGCGATCGCTTTGTGGTTGAAGCCGGGTACAGCGGCACCTGGGAAGTGCTGGAATATGCGAAAAAAGTGTATGTCATCTTTGAACCTGGTACGAAATAATCGATTACCCGCCGCAATCCGTTAGAATATGCCGATAAAGCCCCCGGAGCCCGTCATGAGCACACTGAAATACCGTCGCATCCTGTTGAAACTCTCCGGCGAAGCATTGATGGGCAATGCCGATTACGGCATCGACCCCGATATCATCCACGGTCTGGCACGGGAAATCATTGTCGCGCAGGAAGCCGGCGCTGAAATCGGTCTGGTCATCGGCGGCGGCAACATCTTCCGCGGTGCCGGCTTGGCGGCCGGTGGCATGGATCGCGTAACCGGCGACCACATGGGCATGCTGGCCACGGTCATCAACGCCCTGGCCATGCAAGACGCACTGGAAAAGCTCGGGGTAAACGCCCGGGTCATGAGCGCCATCAAAATCAACCAGATCTGCGAAGACTATATCCGTCGACGCGCGGTGCGTCATCTGGAAAAAGGACGAATCGCCATTTTTGCCGCCGGTACCGGCAACCCGTTTTTCACCACCGATTCGGCGGCCGCCCTGCGCGCTACCGAAATCAATGCCGAGCTGTTGCTGAAGGCCACCATGGTTGACGGCATCTACGACGCCGACCCGAAGAAAAACCCGGATGCCGTGCGTTTCGATCACCTGACCTACAACGAAGTGCTGAAACGCAATCTGCAGGTGATGGACACCGCCGCCTTCGCCCTGTGCCGCGACAACAACATCCCACTGCGCCTGTACAACCTGCGTCAGGAAGGGGCACTGATGAACATCCTCAAAGGCGAAGACATCGGTACCTTGGTTACCCGCTAAACCCATGCACGATCACCCGCATTCGCATCCGTCATCGCCACACGCCCGGCAAAGCCATCATCTCTTCGCCTGGGCCATGGGCATCAATCTGGCGTATGCGGCCATAGAAGCCGGCTTCGGCGTATTCAGCAACTCGCTGGCGTTGATCTCGGATGCGCTGCATAACCTGGGCGACGCCGCCGGCCTGGGTTTGGCCTGGGCTGCGGCTTGGCTGGCCAGTCGCGCACCCAATGCCCGGCACACCTTCGGCTGGCGCCGCGCCACACAACTGTCGCCACTGCTCAATGCCTTGCTGTTGGTAGGATTCAGCGGTGCCCTGCTATGGGAAGCCATGAGCCGTGTGGCGCATCCGCCCAATGTGCCGGGTGAAATCGTCATGTGGGTTGCCGGTCTGGGTATTGTGGTCAATCTGGGCACCGCCGCCCTGTTCCACCGCGGCCAACACACCGATTTAAACAAGCGCGGCGCCTATCTGCACTTGTTGGCAGATGCGGCCGTATCGGTTGCGGCCGTCATTGCCGGATTCGGCATCTGGTGGCGTGGTTGGGAATGGCTGGATCCGGCAACAGCCGTTGCCGTCGCGGTCATCATCGGCATCGGCAGCTGGGGTCTGTTGAAAGCCAGTTTCCTGCAGGCCATGGATGCCGTTCCCGAGGGCATCGATAAAAACGAAGTGGAACGGTTCCTGCTCGGCATGTCCGGAGCGGTGGCCGTGCACCATGTGCATATCTGGTCTTTGGGTGCGGAAGAAATCGCCCTGACTGCCCATATCGTGCGCGACCGGGTTGAAGGCCACGATGCCTTCATCGACGAGGCCAACGCTGCCCTGCACCACCGGTTCGGCATCAACCATGCCACCCTGCAGATTGAACTGGGCGAATCCTGCCTGCATGACGTGCACGATCACGCGCCACACCACTGAACATCGCGAATAGAGCCGTGTTTTTTCATTGATTTTAAATATTTAGCACCATCTCGGTTTATAATTGGGCTCATCTGAAAACTAAGGGGCCCGGCATGCTCAACGAAATCAAAAAAGACGCGCAAACCCGCATGAGCAAAAGCATTGATGCTTTGAAGCACGACTTGACGGCGTTACGGACCGGACGCGCCAGCACCGGTCTGGTCGACAATCTGAAAGTGAATTACTACGGCTCGGACATGCCGCTCAACCAAGTGGCTACGGTCACGGTTGCCGATGCCCGTTCGATTACCATCACCCCTTGGGAAAAAGCCATGATCGGCCCCATTGAAAAAGCGATTCTGGCATCCAACCTGGGCTTCACGCCGAACACCTTGGGGCAAGTGATCCGCATCAATCTGCCGCCGCTCACCGAGGAGCGCCGCAAGGAATTGATCAAGCAAGTGTATGTGGAAGCCGAGAACGCCAAAATTTCCGTGCGCAACATCCGCCGTGACGCGCTGACCGGTGTAAAAGATCTGCTCAAGGAAAAAACCATTTCCGAAGACGAAGCCCATCGCAACGAAGACGAAATCCAGAAGATGACCGACAAATCGGTCAAGGAAATCGACGACGTCGCCAAAGCCAAAGAATCCGAGTTGCTGGCCGTCTAAGGCT
>JAHEBG010000029.1 GCA_024642445.1 Gammaproteobacteria bacterium
TGAAATGCCGCAGGCCCTCGGGAGGCCCGAAGCGCGCACTGGGCGCATACAATCCTAATGTCTGATAGCCCCAGGAGCCGTCAAACGGAAATTCACTGATCGGCATCAGTTCAATATGGGTAAAGCCCAGGCCGGCAACATACGTGGGTAACCGTTCCGCCAATTCACGCCAATCGGGAAAATGGCCTTCACTGCCGGCACGCCAGGATGCGGCGTGCACTTCATACACGCTGATCGGCGCATCCCGGCGGTTGGCCACAATGCGGGCGGCCGGCAACGGTCTGGGCTCCGGCAATTTCGCTACACGGCTGGCGGTTCCCGGCCTAAGTTCGGCAGCGCGGGCGTAAGGGTCGGATTTGGCCGGCAGTAATGCACCTTGGGCATCGAGCAGTTCAAATTTATACAGATCACCTTCGGCAACCTGTGGAATGAAAATCTCCCAAACGCCATAACTGTGGCGTAGTCGCATCGCATGCCTGCGGCCATCCCACTGGTTGAATGTTCCGATGACACTGACCCGCAACGCGTTTGGTGCCCATACCGCAAAGCGAACACCCGAAACGGTGCCCACCTGTGTTGGCAGCGCGCCTAAAATTCGATACGGCTCGGGATGCAAGCCTTGCTGCAATTGCTGTAAATCGGTATCGCACAATTGCGGCCCGTACGCATAGGCATCATCCAGTTCGGAGCAACTGCCATCTTGCCAACGCACGCGTAAACGGTAGGCAAAAAGCTTACGCCTGCGCGGGATGCGTGCTTCGAACACATCGGAATTCTCTCTGCGCTGCAGTTCGGCGACAAAGTCGCCACTGTCGGCCAGCAACACCTCAACGGTGTTTGCACTCGGCAATAAGGCGCGCAGCCAAAGGCGGCCATCGGCCATGCCATGCAGTCCCAGTACGGCAAAGGGATCGGCATGGCGTGCCGCCATCAAGGCCTTCAGCGTGGCGTTATCCAGCATGGCTGAAGGGGCTAGGATTCCAGACTCTTCCGCGACCACACCCGATCGACATAGGTCTGAACCGTTCGGTCTGAAGAAAAGTCGCCCATGCCGGCGATATTGCGAGCAACCATCGCCTGCCACCCACGTTTGTCGCCGTAGAGCTGATCCACGCGTTGCTGCGTTGCACAGTAGTCGGCAAAGTCGGCCAACAGAAAATAGCGGTCATGTTGTAAAAGATTGTCGATGAGGGCTTTATAGCGGCCCGGCTCGCCGGGGTTGAACTGGCCACGGCCGATGGCATCCAGTACCGCCTTCAGTTCGGCATTCTGTTGTGCAATCCAGCGCGGCTGATACCCTACGGCGCGCAGTTTTTCCAGATCTTCGGTGCGGTGGCCGAATACGAAAACATCCTCGACCCCGATGGCTTCTGCCATTTCGATGGTAGCGCCGTCCCAGGTGCCGATGGTCAATGCCCCGTTCAACGCGAACTTCATGTTGCCGGTGCCGGAGGCCTCGGTGCCGGCTGTGGAAATCTGCTCGGACAAATCGGCAGCTGGAATGATGATTTCCGCCAGACTGACCCCGTAATTGGGCATGAACACCACTTTCAGTTTGCCTTGCAAGCGTTCATCGGAATTCACGGTACGGCCAATGTCGTGCGCCAAGCGGATAATCTGTTTGGCGGCGTGGTACGCCGATGCCGCCTTGCCCGAGACAATGACGGTGCGCGCCTGCCAGCCATTGCCGTCCGGTCCGTCCGGCTGCGCCAGCATGGCCTGATAACGGGCCACCACATGCAGCAGATTCAACAGCTGGCGCTTGTATTCGTGAATACGTTTAATCTGTACATCAAACAAGGAATGGCTGTTCACCCGAATGCCGGTTTCATTCCAGATACGCTCGGCCAAGCGTGCTTTATTGGCATGCTTGATGACCGCCAGACTTTCGCCGAATTCGGGGTCATCAGCGATCTCGCGCAGCCGTTGCAGCTGGCCCAAATCACGGCGCCATGCCTTGCCGATGCGGGCATCCAATACCTGCGAAAGTCCGGGATTGGCCTGCTGCAACCATCGGCGCGGGGTAACGCCGTTGGTGACATTGAGGAATCGCGCCGGGAAAAGTCGGGCATAGTCGGCGAAAATGGTATCCACCATCAATTGCGAGTGCAATGCCGCCACGCCGTTCACGCGGTGCGAGGCCACCACCGCCAGTGCCGCCATACGCACACGGCGACCGCCAGTCTCATCGATCAAGGACACCCGTTCGGCCAAAGCTTCATCGCCGGGAAAACGTTTGCGCACGTCACTGAGGAATCTATGGTTGATGCCGTAGATGATTTCCAGATGCCTTGGCAGCAATTGTTCAAATAAGCTAACCGGCCAGGTTTCAAGCGCTTCGGGCATCAGAGTGTGGTTGGTGTACGACACCGCTTGCGTGGTGATGCGCCATGCGTCATCCCAATCCATGGCGTGTGCATCCATCAAAAGACGCATCAATTCTGCCGGCGCCAGCGCCGGATGCGTGTCATTCAGATGGATGGCATTGTGCAAACCCAGGTCGTCGAGTGAGCCGAACTCCTGCAGGTGGCGCTGCAACATGTCCTGAAGCGAGGCGCTAACCAGAAAGGCTTCTTGCCGCAAACGCAGCTCACGGCCGGCGGCATGGCTATCATCAGGATACAGAACCCAATTCAGCGCTTCGGCCGACCATTGCGGTTTTGCCGCTGCAGCATAGTCGCCCCGTACTACCGCCTGGAAATCGATGGAATGTCCGGGCATGGCTTGCCACTGGCGCAGGGTGGAAACACGCGCGCTGTTTTGTGCCGGAACGATGAAGTCGATGGCGCGTGCGCGGACGATTTCGGCAGGTTGCCATCGTCTGCCGCCGGCGCGGTCGGATTGCACGCCGCCACCGAAGCCCACGGTATATTCAATATCACTGCGCTCGTGATCCCAAAGGCCGCCCTCACGCAGCCAGTCGTCCGGAGATTCGACTTGCACACCATCCGGCGTGGATTGCTTGAACATGCCGAACCGGTAACGCAGTCCGTAACCGAATGAAGGCAGTTCCAGTTCGGCGAATGAATCCAGAAAGCAGGCTGCCAGTCGGCCCAAGCCGCCATTGCCCAGGGCCGCATCCGGTTCCTGTTCCAACGCATCGGCTAAATGGATGCCGTGTTCGGCCAGCGCCGTGCGTACGGTTTCGTCCAAATGCAGGGCCGCCAACGTATTGCGCAGGGCCCGGCCCATCAGAAACTCCATGGACAAATAATGCACCCGTCGCGGTTCCGCGCGACTGCCGCGTTTGGCATCCGCTTTTTGGGTGTCAGCCCAACGCAGGGACAGGTGTTCCCGGCAGATTTCAGCCACAACCGCCAGAGCCGATTTGGCATCCAGAGGCTCGGCACGGGTGGCGGCAAGCACACCGATACGCGACAAAAACGCCTGTTGCAAAGCAACCGGCACCGCTGTTTCATCAGGTGTTACGAGAGTGTTCATATGTGGGCGGGGCATTCATTGTTATAGGTGTGGAAACAACGCCGCGCCGGCGTCATTGAACGGCACCCCCAGTGTAGAAGCCCGACCCCCTGCCGGCAAGAAAATTGCAAACGTATTCATCGGTGCTGCACCATCGTATGATAGGTCAATGAAAAGACGGGATTTTCTCCAGTTAAGTTCAGTAATGCCACTGCTGGCCTGCGCATCAGCCGTTCAGGCTAGGCCGGCGTTCTGGACACAAGTGTTTGCGGCGATGCCCAAGGTGCTGGCTGAAATGGCGCACAATCCCGAGCACCGCGTGCAAATACTGTGCCAGTTCCGCCAGCTGGGTACCTCGCACTGGCACACGCGGCATTGGCAACTGCAGCCCAATCGTTGGTTCAGCATTGGCAGTGTTGCCAAGTTGCCGATGGCCCTGTTGGCGTGTGAGCGGGTGGCGGCACTGGGTGGTACATTGCAGAGCACCCTCGGTTTTACGCAAGTGCCGATTGGCGGCGAATGGCCGGAAAGCGAGCCGGCCTTCGAGAGCCTGGAGCGCAGTCTGGTACGAACATTTACCGTCAGCGAAAACGTGCCTTTCAACCGCTGGTACGATTTTCTCGGTGTAGATGCCATCGCCGAGCGGCTTGCAGCGCTGGGTTACCCCTCAGCTCGATTGATCAGCCGCATGAGTGCGCCGGTGCGTGACAATACGCATACCCGTGCCGGCCGTGTTTATGCCGCCATGGGCGATGTGCTGTCTGAATTTCCCGAGCGCATTGGACACGAGCGCCGGTTTGCTTTGGGTGATGCCCGAACCGGCAAAGGCTTTTTGCAGGACGATGGCCGTTTGCTGGAAGGCCCGCACGATTTTTCGAAAGCCAATTTCATTGCATTGGCCGATGCCCATCGGATGTTGCGCGCTCTGGTCGATCCGGCTTCGGTGCCGGAATCACAGCGTTGGGCCATACCCGATGTAATGCGTAAGGAAGTCCTTCGGATCATGGCATTGCTGCCGCGCGAAAGCAGCGATCCGGTCTATTCCGAATCGGAATATTACGATGGTTACGCACGATTTTTTCTCATCGGGGACAGTCCTTCGCGCAAACCTGAAGCATTGCAGCTCATAGGAAAAGTCGGAGAAGCGTATGGGTTTCTGAGTGATGTCGAATACATCCGTGCGCAGGGAAGCTCCATGGAATGCCTGCTAGCGGCAAATGTCTATGTCAACGCCGATGGCATTTTCAACGATGACAAATACGAGTACGAGACGCTCGGCTATCCGTTCTTGGCGGCCTTGGGGCGAGCGGTGTGGCAGGTTTTGAATACCAATGCTTAGAGTGCTTCCACCCAGACATCCACGCCGTTGAGTGCGGCATTTCCCGAGGGCCCGTCCAAGGCAGAGGCATCGGTCAGGTCGTTGTAGCTTGGTCCGGCAAGTTCGGTTGCGTGTTGCAGGCGCACGCCTTGCTTTTGATGGCCAAATCCGTGTGGCAGGCAGACCACGCCGGGCATCACCGAGCGGCTTGCCTTGAGCTCAACCGTAATTTCGCCGGTGCCCGAGCGCACACGCACGTGCGCACCGTCGTTTAAACCGCGTGAGAATATATCGTCTTCGTGCATCAGCAAATGATGCCGGGCTTTGCCCTTCACCAACCGCGGTGCGTTGTGCATCCATGAGTTATTGCTGCGGATATCGCGGCGGCCAATCAGCTGCAGACTGCCATTGGCAGATTTCGGCAATTGTTGTGGCAATGCTTGCAATGCCTGCATGAACAACGGCGGTGCCGCTTCAATCGTTCCGCTTTCGGTTTGCAAGCGACTGAGCATTGATGGCCGCAACGCGCCAATGTCGATGCCATGTTCAGCCGCTTGCAATTGCGCGATATCCAAACCGGAGCTGCCATTCGCCAGACCCATGGCAATCAGCGTTTTCGGCGGCGGCAGATCCTGCCAGGGTTTGCCTGCGGCTTTGGCATAGGCGGCGCCAATGCCGTTGACGATCTCCCAGTCGGCGCGTTCGTCTTCACCGCGTTCCCGCAGAGGTGTATTGAGCCGTGCCACACGGCGCACGGCAAAGGCATTGAACACCGAATCGTAATGGTATTGCGTTAAAAAACTGGCCGGCGGCAGAATTAAATCTGCGTGCTGTGTGCTTTCATTGATATAGATATCCATGCTGAGCATGAAGTCCAACTGTTGCAATGCTGCATCCAGAGCCACGCCATTGGGTGTAGATAACACTGGATTGCCGGCACTGGTAAACAAGGCGCGGATCTGGCCGTCACCCGGCGTGGTGATTTCTTCATGCAGCACCGACACCGGCAACTCGCCGGAAAATTCGGGCAAGCCACGCACCCGGCTGTGCCAGCGGCTTCGTGCGCCGGGCGAGGTGCCTTTGCCGGTAATGGGCAGTGCGGCTTCATTGACCAAAGCCCCGCCCACCGCATCCAGCTGCCCGCAATACAGGTTGATTAACTGCAGTAACCATTGGCACAACGTGCCATGCGCCTGTACCGAGACGCCCATTCGGCCATAGGCAACCGCCCGTTGCGCGGCATAAAACGCGTGCGCCATGTTCTGAATGGTTTCATCGGCAATACCGGTCATTGCCGGAATGTCCTGGCTTGGAAATGCGGCTATGGCCGCCATTGCCGTTTCAAAGCCGGTCAGCTTTCCGGTATAGGCGTGCAAGCGTGCCGGGCCGGCGTGCTGCAGTGCCTGCAGGAAGGCAATGAGAAAATACACATCGCTGGCAGGCCTGATGAAATGGTGCACGCTGGCCAATTCGGCGGTTTCCGTCTTGCGCGGATCAATCACCACCAGGGTTCCGCGGGCGGTCAAGGCTTTGATGCGTGCACGCACATCCGGAACGGTCATCAGGCTGCCGTTGGAGGCCATCGGATTGGCACCCAACATCAGAAAATAATCGGTGTGATCGATATCGGGAATGGGCAACAGGAATTGATGACCGTACATCTGGGCATTCACCAGTTGATGCGGCCATTGATCGACCGATGACGCGCTGAACACATTGCGGCTGCGGAAGGCTTTCAGCAGCGCCGGCACATAGGCGATATGCCCGAAATGGTGCACGTTTGGATTGCCAAGGTAGCTGCCGATGCTGTCGGCGCCGTGTTGCGCTTGAGTCGCCGCAAGTTTCTCACCGGCCAAGGTGAATGCCTCGTCCCAGGAAATCTCCTGCCACGCATTGCCGTTGCGTAGCATCGGCCGGCGCAGGCGGTCGGGATCATTTTCCAGATCCAGAATTGCATTGCCTTTCGGGCAAATATGGCCGCGGCTGAACGGGTCGGCATCGTCGCCGCGAATCGCTAATAGTTTATCGTCATCAAACTGGAATTCCAGACCGCAGATGGCTTCGCATAAGGGGCAGGCGCGGAATTTGGAATGACGGCTCATGGCAGCTAAAGGCCTTTGCGAGCGTGGAAGCGCTGCTGAATTCGCTGGCGCAGTTGTATCAAGATGAAAAAAGCCACCGGCAAAGCCAATAACTCGGTTGCCCAGCCCAACAACAGGGTGGGCCAAATTTGCCCGAACATCGGATGGCCGATCCAAACCGAATTGAAGTACAGGAAGGACGGCAGCAGCGCTGCGGCGAAATACAGCCAATGCTTGGCTGGACGTAATTTACTCAGCACAAACGCCGCAGGAAACGACAACAGTACATGGGTGGGAAAATCCACCAGAAAATTGGCCAAGCGTAATGTCCAACCGTTCAGTCCGGCTTCTGCCAGAAGTGTAGGTACGGGCGAGTAGGCGGCAATATAGACAAAACAGAACAACAGGAAAAATCGGTGAAATACACCCACAAGTGCCGCAATGGCGGTAGAAAGAAATACGGATCCGTCGTTCATGGCCATTCCTGAATCATCAGTGGCCAGTATAGCGGAGCTTTTTCTGTCTCTCGGTACAAACACAAAAAAAACCGCCTGACGGCGGATTTTTTTCAGAAGTTGGGTTTAACCGGCGCCTCTTCGAAGCGCTGAACCGATTCGGATATGATGCGTTTGGCCTCTTCAACGCCGCCCCAGCCGTCCAGTTTCACCCACTTGCCTTTTTCCAAGTCTTTATAGTGTTCGAAAAAGTGGCCAATGCGGTCGAGCCAATGCTGTGAAACGTCTGCGATGTCATGGATTTTTGCGTAACCGTCAAACACCTTGTCTATAGGCACCGCCACCAATTTTTCATCCGAGCCGGCTTCATCCTGCATGCGCAGAACGCCCACAGGACGGCAACGGATAACCGAGCCCGGTACCAGCGGCAGTGGCAGTATCACCAGCACATCGGCCGGGTCGCCGTCACCGCACAGGGTGTGCGGAATATAGCCGTAATTGCACGGATAGCGCATTGGGGTCGAAAGAATACGGTCAACGAAGATGGCGCCAGTGGCTTTATCCACTTCGTATTTTACCGGCTCGGCATCCTTGGGGATTTCGATGATGACATTGATTTCATTCGGCACATCTTTGCCGGTTTGTACCAGATCCAGACCCACGGGCTACTCCTTATATTTCTTGGCGTGCATGATAACCCAGCCAAGCTGAATGTTCACTCAAAAGCCCGTACTTTAGTAGTATCTAAATGAAATTCCTAAGAATCCATGCAGAATAGTCAATTGAGGCGGATTTGATGTCGGTCAAAGGCGGCCCGGTTGGCTTGGCGTACACTGGCTATTCACTCACCGTTTTGGAGCTTTGTATGCAATCAGCCCTGTTATCCCACGCGCTCGCCGTCGAATTTCCCGAGTTGGCTGATACCGTTCACCGTCTCAAGGCGGACAATTCCCATTTTGCTCGGTTGCTGGGCGAACATGACGCCATCGATCAGAAAATCGCCCGTGACGAACAGAAAATCGAAGTCTTGAACGACGAGACCCTGCATGAACTGAAGCAGCAGCGCCTGAAGTTGAAAGACGAGCTTTACCGTATGGCAACACAGGCTGAGTGAATCCCTCAGCTCTGCGTCCAGCAGAAAACGTTGAGTTTATTGCCGTCCAGATCACGGAAATATCCGGCATAGAAGCCGGTCAGCCCGCGTTGCCCTGCCGGGCCTTCGTCGGTGGCACCCAAGGCCAAGGCCTTGGCATACAGCCGGTCGACTTTTTCGTTGCTGTCTACTACCAGGGCAACCATGGTGCCGTTGCCGGCAGTAGCAGGCTGGCCATCGAAGGGTTTGATGATGCCTAGGCTGGGTTGCCCGGGACTTACCGCCCAAGCGATAAAGCGCTCACTTTCCATGAAACGCCGGGCGCCGATTTCCGCCAGCAGTGCATCGTAAAAAGTAGCCGCCCGTTCAATATCATTGGTACCCAAAGTAAGATATCCAATCATTGCTGTGCTCCCGTTGCTGTTGAGGCGATTGTCGCATGAAAAGAAAAACCCCGCCGAAGCGGGGTTTTTCAGTTGAACCCGAGAGTACTTAAGCCAGAAACGGAATCAGCAGCAAGGCCACAATGTTGATGATTTTGATCAACGGGTTGATGGCCGGACCGGCGGTGTCCTTGTACGGATCGCCAACGGTATCGCCGGTGACTGCGGCTTTATGGGCTTCAGAACCTTTACCGCCGTGGTGGCCTTCTTCGATGTATTTCTTGGCGTTATCCCAGGCGCCACCACCGGTGCACATGGAAATGGCCAGAAACAGACCGGTGACGATGGTGCCCATCAGCAGGCCACCCAGGGCGTCTGCACCCAAGGTCATGCCAACAATTACCGGAATCAAAAGCGGCAACAGCGAAGGGATGATCATTTCACGGATGGCGGATTGGGTCAGCAAATCGACAGCTTTGTCGTACTGCGGCTTACCGGTGCCCTCCA
>JAHEBG010000314.1 GCA_024642445.1 Gammaproteobacteria bacterium
GCTTCTGAATTCCGCACAATTGGAACAGAGCGTTGCCTCGAAATCCGTGCTGATTGTCAGCGACAGCAACGTGGAGCCGCTGTATGCCGAACGACTGAAGCAGGCCATTGCACGAAGCGAGTGCCCGGTTTGGGTATTGCCCGCGGGCGAACAGGAAAAAACCCTGGAGCGTTTCTGTGAATTGCTCAATGCCATGGCAGACCGCAAGCTTACCCGCGATTCGGTGGTTCTGGCGCTGGGCGGCGGGGTTATTGGCGATCTGGCCGGATTTGCCGCTGCCTGCTACATGCGCGGCATTGCATTCATTCAAATACCCACCACGCTGTTAGCAATGGTGGATTCCTCGGTAGGCGGTAAAACCGCGGTTGATCTGCCCGCCGGAAAAAACTTGGCAGGCGCCTTCCATCAGCCCAGCGCGGTTTGGATGGATCCTGAGGTGCTGAGCACCCTGCCTAAGCGTGAATACCGTGCCGGTCTGGCGGAAGTGGTGAAATACGGCGCCATTGCCGATCACGCGTTCTTCGACTGGTTGGAGCAAAACGTTGATGCGTTGCTGCAGCAAAAGCCCGAGGTGCTGCTGTATGCCATAGAACACAGTTGCCGGCAAAAAGCCGGCATCGTAGCGCGTGATGAAACCGAACAAGGCGAACGCGCCTTACTCAACTTCGGCCATACCTTCGGCCATGCGATAGAGGTGCTGATGGGCTTCGGCACACTGGTGCACGGCGAAGCGGTAGCCATCGGCATGGTTCTGGCTGCTGATTTCTCCGCCGAACAAGGATTGGCGCCCGATATCGACGGGCAGCGCCTGCGCCGACTATTGCTGGCGTTTGGGTTGCCGGTATGCCTGCCCGACGGGCTGGATCCGGCAGCTATACTGTCGCGCATGCGGCTGGATAAAAAAGCGCGGAGCAACAGCCTGCGCCTGATTCTTTGGCGCGGAATCGGTCAGGCATTCATTGCCGAACAGACCGATGAGGCGGCATTGACGCGCTTTCTGGAGATCCACGATTGATTTGAATCAAGCCAAGGGTTGAACGGAAGCGTACACTGTAAAAACTACACCGCCAAGGAGCATCATCATGAAAGTCAATGTCGGAAGTACCGATCGTGTGATTCGCATTGTGTTGGGCGTCGCCATCATTGCATGGGGTTATTTCAACCAGAATTGGCTGGGCGCTATCGGCCTGGTTCCGTTGGTCACGGCGTTCATGCGCTGGTGCCCTGCTTACCTTCCTTTCGGCATTTCCACATGCAAAACCGAATGAATTCGACGCTGACCACTATCAAGGCCGGCATCGGTTTCGGCACGGCTTTGGCCATCACGATTTCCTGGAGCATCAACAAATCGATTCTTTGGGCGATTGTGCACGGCTTTTTTTCGTGGTTTTACGTACTGTATTACGCATTTTTCAAAGGCTGAACGCCTGAATTCTGGGCGTTTCGCGCTACAATAGCGCCCTATGCGCGTACTCATGCAACAACCGCCACAGGGCGTGGAAGCCCCCCGCTATGTCAGCATCCTGTTACAGCAGGACATGCTGGGCGGTTGGCTGTTGTTACGTGAAACCGGCCTGATCGGAGGCCGTAGCCAACTCAAACGCGAACAATTTCTTGCCACCGATGCCGCCATGGACGCGTTTGAAAAAACCCGTGCCGCGCACGCAAAAAAAGGCTATCAGGTGGTCTACATCCAAGGCATGGCGGAACCCAAATCATGAACACCCGTTTCCTCGATACGATTGCCGGCAAGCCGGTGGATGCCACGCCGGTCTGGCTGATGCGGCAAGCCGGGCGCTATTTGCCCGAATACCGCGCTACCCGTGCAAAAGCCGGCAGCTTCATGGGTTTGGCCACCAACCCCGAGTTGGCCTGCGAGGTTACCTTGCAGCCGCTTGCGCGTTATGATCTGGATGCCGCGATTCTGTTCTCCGATATTCTTACCGTGCCCGATGCCATGGGCCTGGGTCTGAGTTTTGCCGAAGGCGAAGGCCCGCGTTTCGCGCGTCCGGTGCGCAGCGCCGCCGATATCGCCAAACTGTCAGTGCCCGATATCGACAGCGAACTGCGCTATGTCACCGATGCGGTCAGCCTGATCCGCCGTGAACTGAATGGCCGTGTGCCGCTGATCGGTTTTTCCGGAAGCCCCTGGACCTTGGCCTGCTACATGGTGGAGGGTGGCGGTTCGGCCAACTTTGCCCGCATCAAGGCGCTGGCATTGAACGAACCGAAACTGATGCATCAATTGCTGGAAGTGGTCACCGATTCGGTCATAGCGTATCTGCAAGCCCAATATAAAGCCGGCGCACAGGCCTTGATGGTGTTTGACACCTGGGGCGGTGTATTGCCGCCGCATGTGTACCGCGAATTTTCATTGCGTTATCTCAACCGGATTGCCCAGGAGCTGCCGCGTGGCGAAGGCGCCGAAAAATGTCCGTTGATTTTGTTCGGCAAAGGCAATGCCGCCTATCTGGAAGAACTGGCTGCCAGCGGCGCCGAA
>JAHEBG010000315.1 GCA_024642445.1 Gammaproteobacteria bacterium
ACGGCGGCTCCAGCTGCTCTGGCAGCACCTTAACTTCGCACGCCCGGGGATACTTCATGGCCACTACTACGCATAATGCCGACGCTTACTATGTACCGCACCACAGCCGCTGGCCGTTTCTTGGTTCCATCGCGCTGTTCGTGATGATGATCGGTGTCGCCAGTTGGTTCAACGGTGCCGGTTGGGGCCAAAGCATATTCTTCGCGGGCATGTTGTCGCTGTTGCTGGTGCTGGGTTCCTGGTTCGGCGATGTCATTTCCGAATCCCTGGAAGGCCGATACAACGCCCAGGTCGATACCTCATTCCGCATGGGCATGATGTGGTTCATTTTTTCGGAAGTGATGTTCTTCGCAGCATTCTTCGGCGCACTGTTCTATGCCCGTACTTTCGTGCTGCCGTGGCTGTCCGGTGAGGGCGATGGCGCACTGACCAATCAGTTCCTGTGGAGCGGCTATATTGCCGGCTGGCCCACCAACGGCCCGGCCGATATTGGTGGCGCATTTGAAACCATTCCGGCTTGGGGCCTGCCGCTGATCAACACCCTTATCCTGCTGACCTCCGGCGTTACCATCACCATGGCGCACCATGCGCTGAAAGCGAATGCCCGTAAAGCTTTGTTGTGGTGGTTGGGTGCTACCGTAGCCTTGGGTGTTTTGTTTCTTGGCTTTCAGGCCGAAGAATACATTCATGCCTATCATGAGCTGAATTTAACCTTGGGCTCTGGCATCTACGGATCTACATTCTTCATGCTCACCGGCTTCCACGGCATGCACGTTATGCTCGGCACCATTATGCTCGGTGTCATGTGGTTGCGTTGCGCAAAAGGCCATTTCAGCAAAGACCATCACTTCGCCTTCGAGGCAGTGGCTTGGTACTGGCATTTCGTTGACGTGGTCTGGCTGCTGCTGTTCCTGTTCGTCTACGTGTTGTAATGCGAAAGGCCGGCGAACGCCGGCCTTTTTGTTTGGTGCTCAGCCCTGAATGCCGTGCGGCTTGATGACGCCGGTGAAGATGCCCAGTATCACCAAGGCTATCAACAATACCGAGAGCCCAATCCGCCAGGACAGCGATTTTACGGTGCGGTCGGTTTTGCCTTTATCCACCATCATGTAGTACAGACCGGCCCCGAGATTCCACAGAATCAGCAGGACAAAGGCAATGATCAGTAATTTTTCCAAGGTATTCACCGGCAGTAGCGTAGTCTTGCCATTATCGACCAAAACCGGGGTAATCGGGTGAAGATGCGTTTCGCACTGTTGGTGCTTGCGCTTGCCATGGAAGCGCTGTTGTTGCGGCTTGGCTTCTGGCAGCTGGCACGTGCCGAAGAGAAGCAACAGACCTTGCAGGCGGTTGCAGAGGTGTTGCGCGATAAGCATGCCGAGTCAATGGAGCCTGCCCTGCGCCAACACTCAGGCTACACCTGGGCAGAGGGTCGTTTGCGTTTTGATTCAGGGCCTATGGTTCTGCTCGACAACCAACGTCGTGGTGCCCAAGTGGGCGTTACGGTATACCAGCTGGCAGCAACCGCCGAAGGGCAATCTGTTTTAGTGGAGCTCGGCTGGTTACCGGTCAACGGCCAACGCCAACTGCCGAAGCCCAAAGCACTCAGCGGTGACATTACACTGTCGGGTCTGCTGTTGCCGCCGCCGGCCTCGGGCTTTGCACTGGGCAATGCCTTAGCCACTCAAGAGGATGGCACGCTGTTGCTGACGCGCTTTGACAACAAAGCATTAATCAATGCACTGAAGCGTCCTGTGTCGGAACGTGTTCTGCGGATCGATCCCGCCATGGCCATCGGCTTTGCGCGCGATCTGTCGGTGCACAGCAACACCCTGCCGCCCCAAAAGCATCGGGCCTACGCGTTACAATGGTTCGGATTGGCTGCGGCATTTGCGGTTCTGTGCACGGTCGTTTGGCGAAGGAAAAGCAATGCAAAGCGATGACGGTAAAAAACAACAGTGGCGTTCACGTTTGGTGCTGCTGCTGATTGTGGCAATGTTCTTTAGCTCGTTCGGCATTGCGGCATTGCTGCGCTTTAGTGGCTGGCAGCCGCAAAGCCATAAGAACTTCGGGCAATTGCTGAGCCCACCGCTGGATTTCAGTACGCAGTCTTTCCTGCGCGCCGATGGCAGCCCGTATGCTTGGCAGCCGGAACGTAATGCTTGGCGGATTGTGCTGGTATCGGACAAGCCGTGCCTAGCCGTATGTCAAAAACAACTGGACACCTTGCACCGGGTTTGGCTCAGCCGCGGCCGCCATACCGAGCGCATCGATCTGCTGTGGTTTGCCGAAGTGCCGGCTACGCGACCTGAGTTCAAAGGGTTTATTGCCATGCAACCTAATGCCGCATTGCAGGCCGCTCTACCGGAAAAGGAAAGCGCTGACGGCTTTCCGGTGTACTTGATTGATCCGGACGGTTTTGTAGCCTTGCATTATCCGGCCGGATTTGACCCTTCCGGATTGCGTAAAGATCTGGCAAAACTCGTAAAATAG
>JAHEBG010000316.1 GCA_024642445.1 Gammaproteobacteria bacterium
TCATGGCATTGGCTTTCAGCGTGTCGTCAATGGCCCGGCGCAATTCGGCTTTGGAAAGCCCAATATCCAAGGCAATCGCTTTGGCGCCTTCAAACAAGCGTTCCAGATGGGCATCCAGAAATACCGGTTTTCCGGAGACCACACGAAATCCCTCCCAAACGCCATCGCCCAAGACAAAGCCGCTGTCGAAGACCGAAACGGTGGCTTCAGCACGAGGGGTGAGGCGGCCGTTGACCCAGACCTGAACTGTGACGTTGCGCACATCGTCGTGAAAATCGTGGATGCTGGTACTCATGGCAATTTACCTGAATGGAATGAGCTACTTTACGCTTGCTTGGGCAAATATGTAAATAGTTGATGTGTATGGATTTCATATAAAAGCAAGACTTTTGAAACTGAACGGAATGCCGTGTTATGCAAGAAAAAAACCTGGGCGAAAAATAGTTTTCACAAAATATTGACATTGCTATTTGTTCATTCTATGTTCAGTTGTCCCTGGCGTGGTGTCAGGTCGATATAACCCTACTTTCTGAGGTTTCTATGGTTCGCATTTCAGTACTTGCTGCAGCAACTCTTCTTGCCCTGGGCGCGGCTTCTGTCGCCGATGCCGGTGGCCGCCCTGATCTGGTTAAACAAGGCCTTCAAGCCGGAAAACCTTTCGCCGATGGCCAGCTTATTGTTCAATACCGTTCGTTTGCAACCGCTGCAGATAAGGCGCGTGTTCAGAAAATTCTTGGTGTGACTCGCGCCGATAAAATCGGCGCCAAAGGTGGTCGTTCCGGTCGTCGCGGTGATACCGACTTGGTAACCTTCGCTTCCGGTTCCAATCTTGAACAGAAAATGGCCTTGCTGGCCAATGATGCAGCCGTAGAATACGCTGAGCCGAACTGGTTGGTTCGCCACATGGCCGTTTCCAACGACACTTATGTTACTAGCGGTCAATTGTGGGGTATGACCGGCACCTACGGTTCCGGCGCTTCTGCGGCTTGGGCCAACAACGCCACCAATTGCTCCAGCGTTGTGGTCGGCATCATCGACGAAGGTTACATGTATTCCCATCCGGATCTGGCGGACAATGCCTATAAGAACCCGGGCGACAGCACCTTTGACGGCGTGGACAACGACGGCAACGGGTTGGTTGATGACGTGTACGGCTGGGATTTCGATGGCGGCAACAACTCGGTATTCGACGGCACCTCCGATGACCACGGTACCCATGTGGCCGGCACCATTGGTGGTGTAGGCGGCAATGGCGCCGGTGTGGCCGGTGTTTGCTGGAGTGTGAAACTGATGAGCGCCAAATTCCTGGGCTCGCGTGGCGGCACTACCGCCAATGCCATTGCAGCGGTGGATTACTTCACCAACCTGAAACTGGCCGGTGTGCCTATTGTTGCCACCAACAACTCGTGGGGCGGCGGCGGTTTCTCACAAGCTTTGGCTGACGCCATTGAGCGTGCCAACAGCGCCGATATCCTGTTTATTGCTGCAGCCGGTAACAGCGGTGCCAACAATGACACCAGCGCTTCGTATCCAAGCAATTACACCAGCGCCAATGTGGTGGCGGTTGCCGCAATTGACGTCAATGGTGGTTTGGCCAGCTTCTCGCAGTACGGTGCCACCACAGTGGATATCGGTGCTCCGGGCGTAGGCATTTTGTCAACGGTTCCGGTTGCCAGCGGCAAAGGTCGTAATGCCACTGTTGTTGGCGGTTATGCCAGCTACAACGGTACATCCATGGCAACCCCGCACGTAACCGGTGCTGCTGCTTTGTATAAAGCACGTAATCCGGGCGCAACGGCTGCTCAAATTAAAGCGGCTTTGCTCAACGGCACACCAACGCCATCTTTGTCGGGTAAAACCGTCACCGGTGATCGTTTGAATGTCAGCGGCTTCTGATCAACTGTTCATAGCTTAAGAAAAAGCACCGCTTCGGCGGTGTTTTTTTTGCAAAAAAATTGCTTGTATCACCCCGGAGATGAGTTGCTAATTCTGGATAGATTTTTAGACGGAGGCATTTTCGCGCATTTCGATACATTTCATGTACATGCATTTTTTCTAAAATAGAAATATGAACAAAGGTGTCTTTGATAAAATGCAGAAATATCGTGCCGTAAGCAACTGAAATAAAAATAAAAAAAAATCCATCGATATTGAGGCGATAATCTTTGTTCAGTTTCGAGATGTTTTATTTCAACGCATGATTGACATCACATATCACAGCAACTAAGTTTGGAGATACTCAAAAACGCGGTGTTTTTGGGAAGCTATTCACATAGGGGTTAACGTATGATGAAAATTTCACTTTTGGCTGCGGCCACACTGATGGCATTGGGTGCGGCATCTTCGGCGGATGCCGGTGGTCGCCCGGATTTGGTGAAACAGGATTTGCTGCGTGGTAAGCCGCGTGCAGACGGTGAACTGATCGTTCAATACCGTTCTTTTGCTACGGCTGCCGATAAGGCGCGCGTTCAAAAACTACTGGG
>JAHEBG010000030.1 GCA_024642445.1 Gammaproteobacteria bacterium
CCCTGTTTGGCGAAATCCAATGCAAGATCGGTGGCCTGCATCGACGGCTCGAATGCGGCATCGATTGCCATGCGGTTCCAGCGCAAATCGGCAAGCAAGGACGGTACCAAGGCCAGGGCCCGTAAGCCGTGTGTAAAAGCCCGTATTACCGGCGCCTTGGTGAATTGCAGATCGCGATGGTAACCGGATGGCAAGGACAGCACCTGCTCGAGTTCTGAACGTGCGCCTGAAACCACCGCATACGATGACCGCAGCAGCTCCACCAAATCGGGGTTACGTTTATTCGGCATCAGCGAACTGCCGGTCTGGTATTGCGGTGGCAACTGCACGAATCCGAATTCGCTGCTGGTGTACAACGACAGATCCCAAGCCAAACGGCGCAGATCGCCCATGGCAGACAACAATGCGTCCAATGCCGCAATCTCGAATTTTCCACGCGAGAGCTGGGCATAGGTGGCCATTTGCTGCAATCGACCAAAACCCAGTGCCTGCGTGGTGTATTGTCTGTCCAGTGCAAGGTTGACGCCATAACCCGAGGCCGAGCCCAACGGATTGGCATCCACCCAATTCAGCGTCTGCTGAGCCCGCACCGCATCGTCGATGAACGCTTCGCACCATGCGCCCCACCACATGCCGCACGACGACACCATGGCGCGTTGCATATGGGTATAACCCGGAAGCGTGGATTCTTGCTCGCCTTCCGCGCGCGCCAACGCCACTTCGGCAATGGCGCGGCACTGCAACTGCAAGTTCAGTAATTGGTCTTTAAGCCACAAACGTGATGCCACCAGTACTTGATCATTACGGCTACGCCCGCAATGAATCTTTCGGCCGGTATCGCCCAACTGCTGCGTCAGCATCTGTTCAATGGCGCTGTGGCCATCTTCGTATTGGGTATCGAGCACGAAGGTTCCTGCAGCAAATGCTTCGGACAAAGCATCCAAGGCCCGCACCAGTGCCGAACATTCGTCCGCAGACAGCATTTGGATGCGCGCCAAGCCTTCGGCGTGGGCTTTGCTGGCGGCAATATCGTAGGGAAACAGGATATTGTCGAGTGCGATATCGTCACCGGCCAGAAATTGCTGGATGGCGGCGTCAATCTCGGAACCGGGCTTGGCCCAGATGACTGAAGTACTCATAAAATCCCCAAGGTTTCGGGCAGATCAAACGCCCTGTTGATGTTCTGTACGGCCTGACTGGCCGCGCCTTTCAAGAGATTATCCAATACCGAAACCGCAACCAGTCGACGACCGTCTTCACTGAGTGTAAAGCCACCGACCGATGCCTTTGGAGAGCCAGCGATGGATGCCAGCCACGGCATCGATGCACTGACTTTGACCAGAGGCTCTGAATGATAGAAGTCGCAGTATCTTCTCAACACCTGCTCAGCATCGCACGACTGCGTCAGCGGCATATTCGCGGTAATCGACAAGCCACGGAAATGCGGCGCCACATGCGGCATGAATTGCACCGCGCAGCCGATTTGCAATGCCGCTTCACGCTCATGGATATGCCCGGTCAGGGCATACGGCATCAGATTGTCTTTGAGTTTTTCGGCGTTGTTCTTGTCGGAAGCCTGTGTGCCTGCACCGGAATACCCGGACACCCCAAAACATTGCACCGGGCCGTCGATAATGTCACGCATCGGGGCGATGACCAGTTGCATGGCGGTGGCATAACAACCGGGATTACTGATGCGGCGCTGACCGCTGTAGTGCCCGCGGGTCAACTCCGGAAGGCCGTAATACCATGTGTTGTCAAAGCGGAAATCGGCTGAAAGATCCAACAACAATGCAGTACTTGTGGAAGCGTCGAAAGCGTCAGCCCAGGCACCGGCTAGGCCATTGGGCAATGCCAGCACCACGGCATCGGCATTTTCCGCCAAGGCCTGCGTCGGGTTGTAATTCACATAGCGCAAAGACCGGCCGGCATCCGGTTCAAAATCGGCAACGGCACGGCCCTCGCGTTCGCGCGAGGACACATACGCCAACTCCAGATTCGGATGCCGGGCAATCAAGCGGATGATTTCGCTGCCGACATACCCGCGTGCGCCGATCAGGCCCACGCGGTAACGGCGGGAGGCCGGCGCATTCATACGGCATCCACCTCGAGGAAACTGGCTTTCTTGGCCAGACAGTAATCCAGCGCCTGCTGGATTTCAGCAACGCCCTGCAAGCCATACCAGAACACGGTCCAGTGTCCGGACTTTATGCAGCCATCGCTGACTTGCTGATAGAACGCGTTCACCGGATTGTTGCGGCGCGAACGCCAGAACAGCTTCGGATGCTGTTGCCGCATGACCGACCAGGCGGCAGTGCCCAAGCCTTCGCCCTGGGCATCGTCGGCCACGGCGAATTTATCCAGATACGCGGCGCCTTGCACCGGCAGCAGCACCAGTGCGGCACGGTAGTCTTCGCTGTAGTAAATCGCGGACGGTGGATTTTCCTTGAAATAATTGGCCTGAAGTTTTTTGCCGAAGCTGGATTCCAGCAATTTGCGCAGCTTCGGCCTGTCCAAGCCCTTCCAGGAATCGGTTCTGCAGATGCGTTTGCCTTTGCGCACCAATGTTCCCGATCCGCGATGGGTAAACAGCTCTTTGGCCAACTCCGATGGCTTGGTGATGGACACCGAACTATCACTTGGCAGAGCTTCCAGCAATTCAGCAATTTGTTCTATTTTCACCCGCATGCCGGAATGCAGCCATGGCTGTTTCAACAGGCCGGCATAGTCGGTGGAGAGATTGATGGAGTCGATGATGCGTTGGTTGCCGTCCAGCAGGCCGCCGGTTGAGGTTAGAAATATGATTTTGTACGGCTGCAGTTTCTTGACCAGGGCATTGGCCGCCCAATCGGCATTGATATTGACGATCTGTCCATCATCGGTTTCACCCAAAGAAGAAATCACCGGTATGGAGCCGGATTGAATCGCGGAAAACAGTGCTTCGGTGTGCACGCGTGCTACCTGCCCCACGTACCCGTATTTCTTCATATCCAGCACCTTGGCTTCGAGCACGCCGGAATTCAACGACACCGCACGGATGCCTTGAACCTGCAGGGCTTCGACCAAGCGCAGATTTTCCTGCAGGCAGACCCGGCGCACCACTTTCAATACCGGTTTTCCGGTAACACGAAGACCGTCAACCGTGCGCTTGCGCAATTTTTCAGCCGCCAATTCGGCATCCAGTTGCGGGCCGGCACCGTGAATGACGATGGGCGTTAGGCCAACCTGCTGCAAAAAACCCAACGAGCTGACCAACGCCTCCAGGTCATCGCGCAGAATGGCGCCGCCGACTTTGACTACGGCAAAACGCGAAGCATCGCGCTGCGAAAAACGCTTCAGGTATTGCTGGATTTCCTTGGCGCTGCCGATATTGCTGAGCAGACGAACGATGGTATCGCGGACTTGGCTGTCGGTACTCATGATTAACCTATGATGCGAATATAGTGCGCCGTAACCGTACGCAATTGTGAAAGTTCAACCCACTCGTTGGCGCTATGGGCCTGCGCTATGCTGCCCGGGCCGAACACCAGAGCATTCAAACCGGCCTCGGAGAACAACGACGCTTCGGTCCAGAAATCCACGGCATGGCCTATGGGCAAATTCAGACCTTCGGCAAAATCACGCGCTTGCAGGCGGCGTTCCTCGGCCGCCGCGGTATCCCCGGCCGGCAGTGGCGGACCTGCGAATGTTACGGTGTAGGTTTTCTGGCATTCCGGCAACAATGCTGCCAAGCGGCTATGCAGCGAAGGCAAGGACTGGCTGGGCAATGGACGGAAGCCCAGACGCAGTTCGGCTTCCGCGGCAATCATATTGGCTTTGATGCCGCCATCGATCTTACCGATGTTGAATGGCATACCGGTCAACCCGCCAAAACGCTGGTGCGACTCGCCTTCGGCCAACTGCAATGCCTGCTGCCCCCAAATCAAAGCCTGATGCACCGCGCTTTGCAGCGGATCGGTAATTTTCGAGGCATGCCCCGAGATGCCGCTGAAGCGGACGCAGGCCGCGGCAATACCGCGATGCGCCAATACCGCCTGACATTCGGTAGGCTCCGACACGATGACATCGGTGAACCCATGATCAGTAGCCAGAAACGCCGCAATACAACGGGCATCGTTGGCTTCTTCATCACTGGAAAAAAGAAACGCGGCATCGCCCGAGGTGTTGGCTGCGGCCGTCAACAGAGCCGCTGCCGCGCCTTTGATGTCGCAGGCCCCCAGGCCGATGGCACGGTCATCCCGTATTTGAAGTTGGTGCGGATCCTGTGACCAGCCCGGCGCAGCCGGTACCGTATCCAAATGCACATTGAACAGTGTGGTTGGCGAACCGCGCACGGCCAACAACGACACAGCGCCGGCGCCATGATCGGATACTGTGCATTGAAATCCAGGCAAGTGCTGGCGTATGTAATCGAAAATACCGCCGGTATCGATTTCACGGGGAGGATTGCGGGTATCGCAGGCCACCAAAGCGCTCAGGTGGGTCAGCGTCTGCGCAAGCAACTCATCGGCCATCATCGGCTCCATTGACTTTAGCCCACAGATTGGAACTCATGCCGAACAGCTGTATGAAGCCTTCGGCTTCTACCGCGCCCCAATCGGCCGACTGCGCATAGGTAGCGCCTTTGGCCTGCAACAGATGTTTGGATTCAACGGCAACGGCAGTAACCGTACCGCCGTGCGTAAGCAGTTCCACTTCACCGTTCACGCAACGCTGGCTGCTGGCCAGATATGCTTCAAGGTCTGCCTTGAGTGGGTCAAAGAAAAATCCTTCGTAAACCAGCTCCACCCATTTGCGCCCCACGGTGGGTTTGAAACGGTTCTGTTGCTTGCTGAGAACCGCCTCTTCCAGTGCACGGTGCGCGGTTTGCAACGCCGTCAGGCCTGGCGCTTCAAACACAATTCGGCCTTTCAATCCGATGGTGGTATCGCCGGTATACAACCCGCAGCCCACGCCGTAGGCGGCAAACTGCCGATTAAGCTGTTTCAGCATTTCGCCGCCGGGCATACGCTGGCCATCCAAAGCAACCGCCACCCCGTTTTCAAACGCAATACGTACACGCAGCGGTGCCTGCGGCCAATCGGCGCGCTTGGCACACCAACCTTGCAAGGTATCCGACGGCGCTTTCCAGGCGTCGATTTCACCGCCGGACAAGGTAATGCCCAGTACGTTTTCGTTGATGGTGTAGGCCTTCTGCTTCGAGGGCACGGCGAATCCGCGTTGCTCCAGATAGGCCTGTTCGTATTGGCGCACCTGGGTGTGCTGTTTCTGGATTTCGCGGATCGGGGCCAGAATGCGGTAATCGCCCAGCGACTGTATCGATACATCGAAACGGACCTGGTCATTGCCCATGCCGGTGCAGCCGTGGGCGATGGTATCGGTACCCAACTCGCGGCAACGGGCAAGGCTGTGCTGCACAATGAGGTAGCGGTCGGATACCAGCAGCGGGTATTGGTTCTGGTAGTTCTCGCCGGCCCAGACAAACGGGGTAACGAACGATTCGAACAGATCCTGGGCCAGATCCTTGGTCACATGCGAAGCCACGCCCAGTTCGGCCGCGCGTTGCTCGATATAAGCCAGCTCTTCATCGCTGACACCGCCGGTATTGGCGAATACGGTGTGCACGCGATAGCCCTGCTCCTGCAGATAAGGCACACAGAAGCTGGTATCCAGCCCGCCTGAAAACGATAGAACGACATCTTTTGACATGGGATTCCTTAAGAAATTTCGGGGCGGTTGATCAGCGTATCCATGATGGCTTTTTGAACATGCAAACGGTTTTCAGCTTCGGCAATGGCAATGCAGTTCGGCGAATCCATTACCGCATCGGTGGCCTTGATGTTGCGCCGCAACGGCAGGCAATGCGAGAACACACCGTTGTTGGTCAATGCCATCTTGGCTTCGTCCACGATGAAATGCTTGTTTTCATCACGCATCGGCTGCTCGTCCTGCCAACGGCCGAAATACGGCAAAGCACCCCAGCTCTTGGCGTACACCACATCGGCGCCGGAATAACTGGCGGCAATATCATGGCTTACCTTAAAGCCTCCGCCTGAGTCCGCTGCATTCTGTTCGGCCCAACCCATATAGCGTTCATCCAACAAGTACTCTGCATTCGGACACAGCAAAGTCACGTCCATTCCCATACGGGTTGCGATGGTCAGGGCCGAATTGGCGACGGCGGTATTCAGTGCCTTGGGATGGTAGGTCCAGGTCAACACGTATTTCTTGCCGCGCAGGTCGCGGGTCTTGAAGTGCTCCTGCAGCGCAAGAATGTGCGCCATTTCCTGACATGGATGGGTGATCGTTTCCATGTTGATCACCGGCACCGTGGCATAGCGGGCAAAGGCGTTCAATACCTTGTCCTGCCGGTCGCTTTGCCAATCCTGGAATTTAGGGAATGCCCTAACCGCGATGATATCGACATACGAGGACAGCACTTTCGCCACCTCGATGATGTGCTCTTCGGTGTCGCCGTCCATGCATGTGCCCAATTCGAACTCAATCGGCCAGGCATCCTTGCCCGGCTGCAGAACCACGGCGTGGGCACCCAACTGGAATGCGCCGAGCTCGAAACTGGTACGTGTTCGCATGGAGGGATTGAAAAACAACAGGGCGATTGAACGGCCCTTCAGCTGGTCGCCCAAGGCATTGGCCTTGAATGCGCTGGCACTGGCCAGCATCTGCTGCAGGCCGTCAACACTCCAATCCTGTGTATTTAAAAAATGACGTGGCATATGTGAAATCCTTGGTGGAATAAAAAAACCCAGCCTGGGCTGGGTTCATGGAAAGACGCAATCTCCGGACACCCAGCTAGCTGTTAGGCTCGAATCGGCGGGCACGCGAGGTCATCGACGAGGCCTGGCGCGCTGAACAGATCATCACTACGGTGGAGAAAACGGGATTCATGCCTGCGATTATTGCCCAATTCGCACCGCCAGGCAAGCGTTTACGCGCAAATACCGCCTTTCCGGCAGACAAGCTTGCTAAAATACCGGCATGAACCTTCACTTATATAACAATCTGCATCGGCGCCTTGAGCCGTTCACCGCATCCAATCCCGACAACGTCACCCTGTACCTGTGCGGGCCCACCGTTTACAGCTTTGTGCATATCGGCAATGCCCGCGGACCGGTGGTGTTTGACGTACTGGTGAAACTGCTGCGCCGGCATTTTCCAAAGGTCACCTATGCCCGCAACATCACCGATGTCGATGACAAAATCAATGCCGCCGCACACGCGCTGAATGTGCCGATTTCGGAAATCACCGATAAATACACGGCCATTTACCGCGCCGATATGGCGGCCTTGGGCAATCAGCCGCCCGATATCGAGCCGCACGCCACCGTACATATGCCGCAGATCATCGCCATGATTGAAACGCTGGTTGCATCAGGCCATGCCTATGCTGCAGAGGGCCACGTGCTGTTCGCGGTCGACAGCTATGCCGAATACGGCCATTTGTCCCGGCGCTCGCTGGATGAAATGCTGGCCGGTGCCCGTGTTGAAGTGGCACCGTACAAACGGCACCCCGGCGATTTCGTACTCTGGAAACCGTCCACACCCGATCTGCCCGGCTGGGATTCGCCTTGGGGCTTCGGGCGCCCGGGCTGGCACATCGAGTGCTCGGCCATGAGTGCGGCGCATCTGGGAGAAACCCTGGATATCCATGCCGGCGGTGTTGATTTGCAATTTCCGCACCATGAAAACGAAATCGCACAAAGCACCTGCGCGCATGGCGGCAAGGTGTTCGCACGTTTCTGGTTACACAACGGCATGCTCAACTTCGGTGGCAGCAAAATGTCGAAATCGGTCGGCAATGTCAGCATTCTGCATACCTTGATTGAAAATCACCCGCCGGAAGCCCTGCGTTACGCGCTGCTGTCCGCGCATTACCGGCAACCGCTGGATTGGTCCGACGGTTTGATCGAGCAGAGCATCAAAACCCTGGACCGGCTGTACGGTACCTTACGCGATCTTGCCGATGTGGATGCGCCCGTGGGCGCTATACCTGCCGGTGTTGAAGCGGCACTGTGTGATGACCTCAACACGCCGCAAGCGCTGGCCGAATTGGCCAATCTTGCTGCGCAGGCACGTCGTTCAAGTCAGCACGCGGAACGCCTTGAACTCAAATCGGCAATACTCGCAACCGGCGCAGCTTTGGGCTTATTGCAGCAGACGCCGGAAGCCTGGTTTGCCAAAGGCGCCGATGGCAACGACGACGAACGCATTCAAATGCTGGTCGACGAACGCACTGCCGCCAAACAAGCCCGGAATTTTGCGCGCTCCGATGAAATCCGGGCCCAGCTGGCCGAGCAAGGCATTCTTCTGGAAGATACGCCGCAAGGTGTACGCTGGAAACGCGCCTGATGCTGCAGCCCACGGAAGCCACAGCCGATGCGGCGCAGGACGCCATTGTTGAGGAATTCGCGTTTTTCAGCGATTGGTCCGAGCGCTACCAGTATTTGATTGATCTTGGAAAGCGGCTTCCGGCTTTTCCCGAAGAATGGAAAACCGAACAGAACCGTCTGCAGGGATGCCAATCGAAAGTATGGATTGTTCCCGAATTGAAGGATGGCCATCTGCTCTTCGCCGCTGCCTCTGATTCCAGTATTGTTTCAGGCTTGGTCTATCTGGCCCTGCGCGTTTATTCCGGGCGCACACCCGAAATCATCAAAGCCACAACGCCGGTTTTCGTGGATGCCATCGGCCTGTCCAGACATCTATCGGCAAGCCGTAATAACGGTTTCGCCGCCCTGCTCGCTTTCATTCAACACACGGCGGAAAATGCATGAAGCCCCAATCCGGTTATCTGTTCAGTTGCATCGCCTTTGCCTTGGCCAGCGCGCCTTTGTCAGCAGTCGCGCCAACGCCTAGCGCCAATATTCCGCAACGCGCGGAGCTGCCGCAGCAGCAGCATGCTCTGGCTTTTTTCATTGAACGCTTCCAGGCCGATCTTGCCAGCACCGAGCACACCTACGACATTACTGCAGGCCCGGCACGGGAAGCTGCATTGCGGGCACTGTATCTGGGTTGGTTGGCCCGTCTACATGAATACAAACCGCGTGCCTTGGCCTTGGAAGACCGCATTG
>JAHEBG010000317.1 GCA_024642445.1 Gammaproteobacteria bacterium
TACAGCGCATCCATACGGTTCTCCTTTGGGTCTGTGCTCAGTGTCGCCGATTCCATAACAACACCGTGTGATTTGAATCAATTTTCGAGGCTTGATAAGGCATACGATTCCCGATAACTGGCAAAGCGTGGCTGCCAGCCACTGGCCTTGAGCCGGGCATTGCTGACACGCCTGCCTTGAGCTGGCCCGCCGGGACCCGGTAGCGGCGCAAGATTGTGGCATTGGCGGATCCAATTGAGCACGTCACATTGCAAAGCCGGGGTGTCGTCGCTCGCAATCCATAACGGCTGCGCTGCAGAGCGCTCCAGCACATGCGAAACCGCGCTTGCGGCATCCGAAACATGGATACGGTTGCTCCAGATATTGGCGCACTCGGTGCCGAGCAGGGCTTTGTTGATCAACATATTCCGGCCTGGCCCGGTGATGCCACTGAGCCGAAGTACCCGACCTGAAGACTCCTGCAGGCAGATACGTTCCGCTTCGCGCAGGGCAAGGCCATTAAAGGTTTCTGCCTCGGCGATGCTGGATTCATCAACCCACTCGCCTTGGTTCTGCCCATAAACCGCCGTTGAACTGACAAAAAGGCAAAACTTGGGCCGAAGCAGGTCGCGCGCCTTGCGGAATCCATCGATATACAGATGCCGGTAAGCGCTCGCATTTCTGCTGTCGGGGGTGGCGCAGAACACCATCCAGTCGGCATCGCTCGGCAATCGCGCCAAATCGTGTGCTGAATGCAAATCGCCGGCTACCGCCTTTACACCTTCAGGTGCGGGCAATATGCGCCGACGCAGCGTGCAAACGTCGTTGCCCAGCACCGTGCGAAGCTTCGCCACACGCAGCCCCAAATCGCCCGCTCCGATAATAATGCCTTGCTCTGCCATTACACACCCGTTTCACTGCTCCTGCGGCAATGGTAGCATTGAGCCATGCCTGCCTTTGCCAATATTCTGCTCGTCGGCCCCATGGGCGCCGGAAAAACCAGCCATGGAAAATGGCTGGCCCGGCAGTTGAGCATGCGTTTTGTCGATCTGGATGCCTTGATCGAACAAAACACCGGCGCCAGCATTACCGACATATTCGATAAAGAAGGGGAAGCCGGCTTCCGTAAGCGTGAATCCCAAACTCTGGCCCATGTGCTTGCCGAAAACGATCAAGTACTGTCCACCGGCGGCGGCGCTGTGCTGAGTGAAGCCAATCGGCAATTGATGCGCGAACGCGGTTTGATCATTCATCTGCATATCACTCCCGAGCAGCAATTGCAGCGCTTGGCCAATGACCGCAAGCGCCCGTTGCTGCAAGGGTCCAATCGGGCCGAACGCCTGCAGCAGCTTTCGGATCTTCGGACGCCGATTTACCGTACCTGCGCCCATACCACATTGGATCTGACGCGGCTTTCAATGTCGAGGGTACGCCCTTTGCTTTTGAAAACCGTCCGCGATTTTCTCAACCCTGAAGAACTGCCCCATGCCTGATATCGAAGTAGCCCTCGGCGAACGCCGCTATACACTCCATATTCAGCACGGGCTTCTGAATTCCGCACAATTGGAACAGAGCGTTGCCTCGAAATCCGTGCTGATTGTCAGCGACAGCAACGTGGAGCCGCTGTATGCCGAACGACTGAAGCAGGCTATTGCACGAAGCGATTGCCAGGTTTGGGTATTGCCCGCGGGCGAACAGGAAAAAACCCTGGAGCGTTTCTGTGAATTGCTCAATGCCATGGCAGACTGCAAGCTTACCCGCGATTCGGTGGTTCTGGCGCTGGGCGGCGGGGTTATTGGCGATCTGGCCGGATTTGCCGCTGCCTGCTACATGCGTGGCATTGCATTCATTCAAATACCCACCACGCTGTTGGCAATGGTGGATTCCTCGGTAGGCGGTAAAACCGCGGTTGATCTGCCCGCTGGAAAAAACTTGGTGGGCGCCTTCCATCAGCCCAGCGCGGTTTGGATGGATCCTGACGTGCTGGGCACCCTGCCCGAGCGTGAATACCGTGCCGGTCTGGCGGAAGTGGTGAAGTACGGGGCCATTGCCGATCACGCGTTCTTCGACTGGTTGGAGCAAAACGTTGATGCGTTGCTGCAGCAAAAACCCGAGGTGCTGCTGTATGCCATAGAACACAGTTGCCGACAAAAAGCCGGCATCGTAGCGCGTGATGAAACCGAACAAGGCGAACGCGCCTTACTCAACTTCGGCCATACCTTTGGCCACGCGATAGAAGTGCTGATGGGTTTCGGCACACTGGTGCACGGCGAAGCGGTAGCCATCGGCATGGTTCTGGCTGCTGATTTCTCCACCGAACAAGGATTGGCGTCCGATGCCGACGGGCAGCGCCTGCGCCGGCTATTGCTGGCGTTTGGGTTGCCGGTAAGCCTGCCTGACGGGCTGGATCCGGCAGCCATTCTGTCGCGCATGCGGCTGGATAAAAAAGCGCGGAGCAACAGCCTGCGCCTGATTCTTTGGCGCGGAATCGGTCAGG
>JAHEBG010000318.1 GCA_024642445.1 Gammaproteobacteria bacterium
ATGCCTTCAATACCGGAAAGGGTGTCTTCAATTGGCTTGGTAATCTGAGATTCGATGACCTGGGCATTGGCACCGGGGTAGCTGGTTGCCACGGTCACCACCGGCACATCGACATTGGGCAGTTGGCGAACGGCCAATCGCTCATAGCAAATCAAGCCAATCAGCAAAATGACCAGATTCAGAACCGTGGCCAGAACCGGCCGGCGAATCGAGATATCGGAAAGTACCATGCAATCGGCCTTTATTTGCTGGGCTTGGCGGACGCGCCCGTTGTAACCGACGCACCGGGAAACAGCTTCATTTGCCCGGCAATGACCACTTCATCGCCGGCCTTTAAGCCTTCTTTCACCTCAACCCAGCCCGGCTCGCGGGCACCTAGGGTTACCGGCACCAATTTCACCTTGCCGGCGTTTACCCGATACACCATTTTCTGATTGCCGTTCGGCCAAATGGCTTGTTCGGGAATACGCAACACCGGCGCGGAAGCTTCCAGTGCCAGCGTCACCTGGGCAAATTGCCCGGGTTTGAGTTTTTTCTCGGCATTGTCCAAGCGCGCCCTAACCGTGATGCTGCGTCGCGAAACACTGACGCTGGGCGCCACTGCCGTGACACGGGCACTGAAGGACTCGCCGGCAAAGGCGTCGGTGCTTACCGCCACGTCTTGGCCCGCCTGCAGACGGCCGGCCATGGATTCTGGCACATCAAATTCCACTTCAATCGGATCCAACCGAACCAGCTCAACCAAGGCCTGACCCGCGTTTACAAACTCACCGATGCTGACCTGACGCAGGCCAATCACGCCTTCAAACGGGGCACGTATCTGGGTTTTTTCCATGCGCGCCTTGGCCGAAGCATACTTGGCGCTGGCAATTTCCGAATTGGCCAAGGCCTCATCGGCGTCTGCACGCGAAATCAATTGTTTTTCGGCCAACTCGATGATGCGCGGGCGATTGCGCTCACTGCTTTTCACTGCTGCCAAGGCTTCATTGAGTTCTGCACGTGCAATGGCATCGTCCAAACGGAACAAGACACTGCCAGCTGCCACGGATTGGCCCTCAACTGCGTTGATGGCCACCAACTTACCGGCCACTTCAGGGCGAATGGAAATCGATGCCAAGGCCCGAATATTTCCTACTGCTTGCAAATGATTAGAAACCGGCACAGACTCAATCTTTACGGTATCCACACGCGTAGGCGGCATACCGCCACCCGGTGGGCCGCTTTGCGCCGCTTTATCACTGCAGGCTGCCACTGCCAGCACCATCAGTGCCAAACCCAAGCCGCGCATACGATTCCCCTTGCCAACGTTCATTCCGCCATTATAGCGGGTATGTATTGCCTTAATCTAAACCAACATGCGCAGTGTTCGCATGGGTCATAAGTCATTTCCGTAGGCCAGTACCCCAACACAAGGCGAAGGCATGACCCGCTGCAAAGCGGCAAAATATTCGCCCTCGGTATCGAAATCCGGCTCAATGCTATTGCCGATCCAACCCAATAAACGGCAACCCGAGGCTTCAATAGCCAACGCGGATAAACGGGCGTGGTTGATGCAGCCCAAGCGCAAGCCGACCACCAGAAGCACCGGAATATTCAGCGCCTTTACCAGATCGGCTTGATCCAAAGTATCGCTCAAAGGCGCCATCCAGCCTCCCACGCCTTCCACCAATACCGTTTCGGCTGTAGCTGAAAGGGCATGGAAGGCTTCAAGCATTGGCGGCAAAGCAAGCACCGTGCCGGACTTGGCCGCCGCCACCTGTGGCGCAGTCGCTAACGGCAAAGCGAACGGATTGATCAAGGCATAGGGTTGATTGGACGCCGCAGCCTTTTGCAACGCCACTGCGTCTTCGTTCTGCCACATGCCTTCAACCCATGCACAGCCACTGGCCACCGGCTTCATGCCCTGCACCGTGCGCCCTGAACTGCGCAATGCCTTTAGCAGTGCGCAGCTGACATAGGTCTTACCAATACCGGTATCGGTTCCGGTAATGAAAACGGCCGATTCATTCTGCAGAAAATTCACATTAAACGGGTTCATATCCAATAAAATACCGCAAAAGGAATCTCGCATGTTTACTCAAAGTACGCTCAGTGGCAGCAAAACCGAACAATACCAACAATTGCTGGCGCAATGCCAAGCGCTGCTGCACGGCGAGCGTCACCGCATTGCCAATGCCGCCAATATCAGTGCCCTGTTGTTCAATTCACTCAGCGAAGTGAATTGGCTGGGCTTTTACTTTCTGGAACAAGGCGAGTTGATTGTGGGGCCATTCCAGGGCCTGCCGGCCTGTGTTCGCATTGGTCTGGGCAAAGGCGTATGCGGTACCGCCGCGGCTACGCTAGAAACGCAGTTGGTGGCAGACGTGCATGCCTTCGAAGGCCATATTGCCTGCGATTCGGCATCGCAATCGGAAGTTGTGGTGCCTTTGATTAAAAATGGCGTGCTGATCGGCGTATTGGACGTAGACAGTCCGGT
>JAHEBG010000031.1 GCA_024642445.1 Gammaproteobacteria bacterium
GTTACCGATGAAATCAAACAGGCCATTTACGATGCCACCAACGGGTTTGACGTGGGCTTGGTGGAAATCGGCGGCACCGTCGGCGATATCGAATCGCTGCCGTTCCTGGAAGCCATTCGTCAGATTCGTAGCGAGCGTGGGCCGGACAAGGCCATTTTCCTGCATCTCACTTTGGTGCCGTTCATCGCCGCTGCCGGCGAGCTGAAAACCAAACCGACCCAGCACTCGGTCAAGGAACTGCGTTCGATCGGTATCCAACCCGATATTTTGCTGTGCCGGAGTGAACACCCTCTGCCCGACAGCGACCGCCGTAAAATCGCCTTGTTCACCAATGTGCCGGAAGCCGCGGTCATCAGCTGTCTGGATGTGGAAACCATTTACAAATTGCCGCTGTGGCTGCACGCACAGGGTCTGGATGCTATTGTCATCGATCGCCTGCGGTTGGAAAGCCAAGTGGCACCGGCCGATTTGAGCGAATGGCAAGCCGTGGTCAATGCCGTCGAGCATCCTAACGACGACGTGACCATTGCCGTAGTGGGTAAATACGTTGATCACCAAGACGCGTATAAATCCATTGGCGAAGCCTTGCGTCATGGCGGATTGCGCCAGCACACGCGCGTGCGCCTGAAATGGCTGGAGTCGGAGCAGGTAGAGAAAAACGGTGTGGCCATGCTGGAAGGCGTGGACGGCATCCTGGTTCCTGGCGGCTTTGGCGACCGCGGTTTCGAGGGCAAAGTGGCTACCTCGCAATTTGCACGTGAAAACAACATCCCTTATTTCGGTATTTGTTACGGCATGCAAGCTGCTGTGGTAGATGTGCTGCGCCATAAAGGCGGATTGCCCGGCGCCAACACCACTGAAATCGACCGCAATTGCAGCGATCCTGCCATTGGACTGATTACCGAATGGCGCACCGCCGAAGGCGACATCGAACGGCGCACGGCGGAGTCCGATCTGGGCGGCACCATGCGTTTAGGCTTGCAGGAATGCCGTTTGAAACCCGGCACGCTGGCGCACCGTCTGTACGGCAAAGAGGTGGTAGCCGAGCGTCACCGCCACCGCTATGAATTCAACAATGCCTACCGTGAAGCGCTGGAAGCTGCAGGCATGACCATCTCCGCGCAGTCGATGGATGGCTTGTTGGTGGAAATGGTTGAAATAGCCGATCACCCATGGTTCCTGGCCTGCCAGGCGCACCCTGAATTTCTTTCCACACCCCGTTATGGCCATCCGCTGTTTACCGGCTTCATTGCCGCGGCACGCCAACGAAAATCCGGCAAAAACGGATAAGGACAGCTTATGAAACTCTGCGGTTTTGATGTAGGTCTGGATCAGCGGTTTTTTCTGATTGCGGGCCCTTGCGTGATCGAATCGATGCAGTTGCAACTGGATGTGGCCGGCCAGCTCAAGGAAATCACCGAAGCGCTGGGCATACCTTTCATTTTCAAATCCAGTTTCGATAAAGCCAACCGAACGTCGGGTACCAGCTTCCGTGGTCCGGGCTTGGAAGAAGGCTTGAAGGTGTTGGCGGAAGTGAAACGCCAGATTGGCGTGCCGGTGCTAACCGACGTGCACGAATACACGCCGATGGACGAAGTGGCGGCGGTGGTGGATGTGTTGCAAACCCCTGCATTCCTTTGTCGGCAAACCGATTTCATCCAGAAAGTGGCGAATGCCGGGCGTCCGGTTAACATCAAGAAAGGCCAGTTCCTGTCGCCGTGGGAAATGAAACACGTAGCCGCCAAAGCCAAGGCTACCGGTAACGAACAGATCATGGTGTGCGAGCGCGGCGCCAGTTTCGGCTACAACAATCTGGTGTCCGATATGCGTTCCTTAAGCGTGATGCGAGATACCGGTTGTCCGGTAGTGTTCGATGCCACCCATTCGGTGCAACTGCCCGGCGGCATGGACGGCAAATCCGGCGGCCAACGCCAGTTCGTACCGGTGCTGTCGCGTGCCGCAATGGCGGTAGGTATTGCCGGTATTTTCATGGAAACCCATCCGAATCCCGATGTGGCATTGTCCGATGGCCCGAATGCCTGGCCACTGCCGAAAATGAAAGCCCTGTTGGAAAATCTTATCGCCTTCGACGATGCTGCCAAACGTGGCGGTTTTGTTGAAGACACCCTTTAATTAGAGAACAGTCATGAGCCAGATCAGTAAAATCATCGCCCGCGAAATCCTAGACAGCCGCGGCAACCCAACGCTTGAAGCGGAAGTGATGCTGAGCAGCGGACATAGCGGCCGTGCTGCGGTGCCATCGGGCGCGTCCACCGGTTCGAAGGAAGCCATTGAACTGCGCGACGGTGATAAAACCCGTTACATGGGCAAAGGCGTGAAAAAAGCGGTAGAAAATGTCAACACTGAAATCGCCAAAGCACTGCACGGCTTCGACGTGTTCGATCAAACCGCTCTGGATCAACGCCTGATCAATCTTGACGGCACCGAAAACAAAGCGCGTCTGGGTGCCAATGCCTTGCTGGGTGTTTCAATGGCCGCCGCGCATGCCGCCGCTGCCGCAAAAGGCCAGGCGCTTTGGCAGTATCTGGCCAATGGCCGTGAGGTAACTTTGCCGGTGCCGATGATGAACATCATCAATGGCGGCGCGCACGCCGACAACAATGTCGACATGCAGGAATTCATGGTGTTGCCGGTGGGTTTCGATTCGTTCAGCGAGGCCTTGCGTGCCGGAACCGAAATTTTCCATTCCTTGAAATCGGTGTTGAAATCGCGCGGGCTGTCGACCTCGGTGGGCGATGAAGGCGGTTTTGCACCGGATTTGCGTTCCAATGAAGAAGCGTTGGAAACCATACTGGAAGCGATTGGCAAGGCCGGCTATCACGCCGGCGACGATATTCTTCTGGGTCTGGATGTGGCCAGCACCGAATTCTTCGAGAACGGCAAATACAATCTGATGGGTGAAGGCAAGCGCCTGAGTTCGGAACAGTTCTCCGATTTCCTGACCGATTGGTCGCGCAAGTACCCGATCATCACCATTGAAGACGGCATGGCCGAAGACGATTGGGCGGGCTGGAAATTGCTCACTGAATCAGTTGGATCGAATGTGCAGCTGGTTGGCGATGATTTGTTCGTGACCAACCCGAAAATATTCCAAGACGGTATCGATCAGAAGGTGGCCAATGCCATCCTGATCAAGGTCAATCAAATCGGAACCCTTAGCGAAACCCTGCAGGCCATTGCCATGGCCGATGCCAACCGCTATGCCGCCATTGTTTCGCACCGTTCGGGTGAAACCGAAGATACCACCATCGCCGATATTGCTGTGGCCACCAGCGCTACCCAGATCAAAACCGGTTCTTTGTGCCGTTCCGACCGTGTAGCGAAATACAACCAGCTGTTGCGCATTGAGCAAGCGCTGGGTACGCAGGCCCGCTATGCTGGCCGTGCTGCGTTCGTGAGCCTCAACCGCTGATACGTGGAAAACCTGACCCGCAAGCTCTGGCCGTTTGTCCTATTGCTGGGCTTGCTGACCTTGCTGCAATACAAATTCTGGTTCGGGCAGGGTAATTGGCGGCAAGTGCAGGAATTGCGTGCACAGGTGCAGGCGCAACAAAAGGAAAATCAGGCGCTGCTGCGGCGCAACAATGCATTGGCTGCAGAAGTAAAAGACCTCAAGTCCGGCGTGGATGCCGTGGAAGAACGTGCGCGTAGTGAAATGGGTATGATCAAGCCCGGTGAAACGTTTTATCGTGTGGTTGATCCGGACAATGTCTTGCGCAACACACCCCCCGCTGCGGAACCCAAGCCATGATCTGGGCCATTGTGCCTGCGGCTGGCACCGGATCGCGATCGGGCGCCGATGTGCCGAAACAGTATCAGCCCTTGCTGGGCAAGCCGATGATCGAATATGCCTTGGATGTGCTTTCGCAGCACCCGGATATCGACGGCATCATGCTGGCGGTGGCCGCCGATGATACGCGCTGGCAGGGTATCCGGCATTGGCGCAACAAGCCGTTGCAGTTTTGTGTTGGCGGCGCGCAACGAAGCCACAGTGTTTTGGCTGCCATTGAGCACATTCCCGACGGTAACAGCCAAGATGCCTGGGTTTTGGTGCACGATGCGGCGCGGCCTTGTCTGCGCTTCGAAGACTTGCACCGCTTGATTGAAAGTGCCGGCGCGCATCCGGTGGGTGGCTTATTGGCTGGGCGTGTCAAAGATACCGTGAAGCAGGGCAATGACGAATGCCTGGTGCAAGGCACACTGCCGCGCGAACGCCTGTGGCGGGCCTTTACCCCGCAGATGTTTCCAGCGGCCAGCTTGAAGCGTGCCTTGCAGCATGCGCATCAGGAGCGTGTTGAAATCACCGACGAAAGCAGTGCCATGGAACGTCTGGGTCTTTCGCCGTTACTGGTGGAAGGTCATGATGACAATATCAAGGTAACCTTGCCGTCCGATTTTGCTTTTGCCGAAGCCCTTTTGACTGCCAGGAGCATGCCATGATACGGATAGGTTCGGGGTTCGATGTGCATGCCTTCGGTGCAGGCGATCATGTGGTGTTGGGCGGTGTCCGCATCGCGCATAGCCATGGATTGCTGGCCCATTCCGATGGCGATGTGCTGATCCATGCCCTGTGTGATGCCTTATTGGGCGCTTTGGCTTTAGGCGATATCGGCCAGCACTTTCCGCCCGGCGACGCGCGTTATGCCGGCGCTGACAGTACGCAATTGCTGGCGCAATGCATGCAGATGGTGCGCGACAGCGGCTACACCTTGGGTAATGCCGATATGACCGTAATTTGTGAAATGCCTAAAATCAATCCGCACGTTGCCGCCATGCGTGCGCGTTTGGCACAGGTCATGCAAGTGGATATCGAACAGGTTTCCATCAAAGCCACTACTACCGAAACTTTGGGTTTTACCGGTCGCGGCGAAGGTATCGCTGCACAAGCGGTGGTTCTGCTGGAATCGGCATGATACTGCCCAGAGCGTTATCCACAGCGCCGGTCAGTGGCCGTATCCGGGCAACGCCGGAAGACTTCAAGGTATACGAGTTGCCCGCTTTCGAAGCCAGCGGTGAAGGCGAGCATCTGCTGTTGACCGTGCGCAAGCGCGGCATGAATACCGCGTTTTGTGCCGAAACCATTGCGCGTTGGGCCGGAATCGATCCGCGCGATGTGTCGTATGCCGGCATGAAAGACCGCCATGCCGTAACCGAACAACGTTTTTCGGTTCGATTGCCCAAAAAAACCGCGCCGGATGTGACCTTACTCAATACCGAGGACTGTCAGGTGTTGGATGCGATGTGGCACAGCCGAAAGTTGGCACGCGGGGCGTTGGCCGGAAACCGTTTCGAGTTGATCTTGCGCGATCTCCAGGGCGATCTGTCAGGACTCGAACAGAGCCTGCTGCAACTGCAAGCACAGGGCATCCCCAATTATTTCGGCGAACAACGCTTCGGCATGGAGCAGGCCAATGTCGGTAAGGCCTTAGGAATGTTCGAAGGCCGACGCGTGGACCGCGCCAAACGCGGCATTTATCTGTCCGCAGCCCGCTCCTTTGTATTCAATACTCTGCTAGCCGAGCGCGTTAACAACGGCACCTGGAATACACCGTTGGACGGCGAAGTGTGGATGTTGCAGGGCAGCCACAGCATATTCGGGCCTGAGCCGCTGACTGCGGATTTAATCGCACGCTGCGCGGCGCTCGATATCCATCCGACTGGGCCGATGTGGGGTGCCGGTGAATTGCGTTCACAGACCGAGGTCTTGGCGTTGGAGTCGCAATTGCCGGTAACACTTGCCGCATTGTGCCAAGGGCTGGAGGCGGCCGGACTCAAACAGGAGCGCCGCGCACTGCGTTTATTGCCGCAGGCCATGCACTGGCAATTTCTCGATGACAACAGTGTGCTGTTGGGTTTCGAATTGCCCCCGGGTGCCTATGCCACCTCGGTGCTGGCGGAGCTGGGCGAGTTTGCTTAAGCGGTAGAGACACCGAATGCGCTGCCCACCGCCCAGGTGGCGGCCATGGCCAATGCACCCCAAAACAATACGCGCCAGGCGCCAAGCCACATGTTGGCGCCGCCGGTGCGCGCGGCTACAGCGCCCAATGACGCAAGGAAAACCATTGTGCTGCCTGCTACCCATGCCGGCAGCTGCGCCAGCGGAATCGTCCAAGCGATGAATAAAGGCAACGCCGCGCCTACCGCAAAACTGGCTGCCGAAGACAGCGCGGCCTGCACCGGTCGTGCACTGAGCACCGACGAAATGCCCAGCTCATCACGGGCATGCGCACCTAACGCATCATGCGCCGTCAATTGCACGGCTACTTGCCGGGCCAAGTCCGGAGCAAGCCCGCGATGCACATAGATGGCCGTCAGTTCTTTCAGTTCGCCTTCGGGATCGTTGGCCAACTCCCAGGTTTCCTTGGCAATGTCGGCTTTCTCGGTATCGGCCTGGGAATGCACGGATACGTATTCACCGGCCGCCATCGACATGGCGCCAGCCACCAGCCCGGCCACGCCGGCCACCACGATGGCTTCTTTGCTGCCGTTGGCGGCGGCAACGCCCAGAATCAAACTGGCGGTTGAAACAATGCCGTCGTTGGCACCCAGTACTGCAGCACGCAGCCAGCCGATGTGTTCGGTCTTATGCCGTTCGAAATGACGATGGCTCATGCGAATCTCCTGTTATTCAAGTAAAACCAATGCCGCGCCGGTGCCGCCTTGATTGTACGGCGCGGAACAAAACGCCAACACACGGCCCTGATGCCGGAGCACCTTGTCGACGATGTTCATCAATACCGGCCCGGCTTCCGAACGCGAACCTTTGCCGTGGATGATGCGCACGCAATGCAGGCCTTCCTTGTAGGCATCCAGCAGGAATTGTTTCAGCCAACGTTCCGCATCCAATGCGGTCATGCCGTGCAGATCGAACTCGGCATCGGAGCGGATGCTGCCGGCCTTGAGTTTACGGAACGTTTTGGCATCAATCTTCGGTCCTTGAAACAACAACGGTTCAGAGCCGAACGCCAGTGCATCGGCATTGCCGGCCTGACGCGATTGCAGCAATGCGTCCTGTTCATCGCGTTCGAACATGCGTGCACGCGGTTTTGGTTTGGCTTTCTGCAGGCGGCTTTCGGTGTGCCGGTGCACCACCACCGGGCCAATGGCATCGCGGAACAGATCGGCATCTTCGGGGCTGATGGCAACGGGCGGTGTTTTCTTACGCATGCCCCCATCATACCAAAGGCAGGCAAAGCCCACGGTTCAGTTAGGGTCCGATGCAGCCAAAGGTGCTGCGGGCTTTGGTGATGCCGTCGACGTCGAGCGAAGCCGCCGTAGCAGAATCCAGGGTGTTTTCTTCCATGCGTACCAAGGTATAGCGGGTTGCCTCATGCCGTTGCCAGACCAGATAGCCGCAGTGCACAGCCAGCTTCTGAGCCGTGCCGGTGAAATCCATGGCCACGAAGATGCCGGGGCTTGGGCTGCCGGGCGGGTTGTTATACCAAGTCATGCGCGAGATATTCACGCGCCAGTCTTTGCCGATCTGTGCATTGAGGGTTTGCCGGCTGTTGCGCCAACGGTCAAAATCCATGGCCGATGCGGTTTGTTCGGAAAAGCGAGAATAGGCCACCTTGTACTCGCCCTGTAACAACGCATCAAAAAAATCAACAAACTGCAGTTTTGCCTGAATCTGGTCGAATTCGGAGGGTTCCCATCCGGCATCGAATGCGGCATCAGCAGGACTGATGTCTGGCTCAGCATTGCCGCAGCGTATTTGTTGGGTCAAACGCAGTGTTGCTGCCGTTCCTGTATTTTTCAGGGGTTCATTGGTTTCGAACTTGAAATGACCGAATTGTGCGGGCTTTGCGCCACAGGCCTCGGCGGCACTGGCTTGAAGTGCACGCTGAGCCAGCGCCACATCGGTGATTTCGTTGCTGCTGAATACCAGTTCGAATTCCGTTTCCGTCATCCGGTTAAGAGTGACTTCGGTTTTTGCGCCGTCGCTGGCGAAACAGTACGGGCTGATCAGCACGCACAGAGCTAGGCTAAGGCATGCATGAGTTTTCATGCGGCGATACGTTTTTTTTCTAGAATGAAAATTGCGGTGGCAAAAACCGTTTCCACCAGCGCACCGCACAGTGCAGCAGTGACCGGTTCGGCATCCATGCGCGCCAGCCCGTATCCTGCCAATGCCAAGCTGCCGCCGCAGAGCCAGTAGATACGCGTGCCGAACAGGGTGGAGAAAGTGAGGTAGCGTCCGCCGATGACCAACAACATGGCCGGAAAGAACCAGCTCATGCGGTATTGCGCCACTACGTATACCAAGGGCAGCATGAAAATCAGCCAGAATGTGCTGGCCATGGCCAGGTTGAGCAGCGGATTATTGGCCGCGTGTTTGCCGGAGCGGCCCAGCAGCTTGCTGAGCAGTGTCGATAGTGGCGAAATCAGTGCGCCGCCGATGAACAGTGTCCATACCGTTTGCTGGTCTGTACCGGTAGAGGCAATATATGCGGCCACGAACCAGACACAGGCCGAAGTCAGCATGCCGGTAGCGCCGCCAAAATAGGCTTGGCGCATGTCCTGTTGCGCGTTGGTTAAAGACATTGGCGTTTGTTCGGATGAGGCCGGGGTATTAAGCATAGGATTTTTATTTCCGATGGATGCAACGATGTCTATGGAATATATCAAATGATACAGGCCGCATATTACTCTTTACAGCGATAAAAATATGGGGATCCTTTTTGCACATCCAAACGCTGTGGTTTTGGTGGCGCGGCATCTTTCAGTTGCATGATTAATGGTACATCGCGCTGCCATTGATCCTGTACTTCCACGGCCAAGGTGCCGGGCATTTTGCCGCAGGCCACATCGGCAATCGAAGTATCGTGCAAGATAAAACTGCCCAGATACAGGTTGCTTCCTGCTTCAACGCGAAACGGCATCCGAATCGGCAATGTGCTTTCAGTGCGGCTCCACTCAAAGCCCACAATGTCGTAATTTCCCGGCTTCAGACACAGCATGAATGCACTGGAACGAAGGTCTGGTGTGTTGATGTCGTGTTTTTTATCCAAGGTGCTGAACCCAAAGTAGCCCTTGTTGAA
>JAHEBG010000319.1 GCA_024642445.1 Gammaproteobacteria bacterium
CACATCGTCTTCGCTGTGGTAGCGTGAAATCAGTTCCGACGAGGCCAGGTTGCTGTCTTTCTGGGCCGCTTCCGAAAGCCCCAGAGCATCGTCCAGACTGATGCCAAGGGTCATCGGGATCAGCTTGGCGATGGAATCGACCAAGCCGTACGGCATACCCAACGCGCGTCCGGTATCGCGTACCACCGCCTTGGCGGCCATGGTGCCGTAGGTAATGATCTGGCTGACTTTATCGCGCCCGTATTTGTTGGCCACGTAATCAATCACTTCATCGCGGCGGTCCATGCAGAAGTCGATGTCGAAGTCGGGCATGGATACCCGTTCCGGATTCAAGAAACGCTCGAACAGCAGGTCGTAGCGCATCGGGTCCAGATCGGTAATGCCCAAACACCAGGCCACCAGCGAACCGGCACCGGAACCGCGGCCCGGACCCACCGGAATGCCTTGGCGTTTGCCCCAGTTGATGAAGTCGGCCACGATAAGGAAGTAGCCGGTGAAGCCCATACTGCGGATGACATCCAGCTCCAGCTGCAAACGGCTGTGGTAATCGGCCAGGGCAAGATGCGGTGCAGGGGCATGCTTGCTAAGCCGTTGCGCCAGACCTTGTTCGGCCTCTAGGGCAACCCAGGACTCCAGGGTATGGCCTTCGGGTACCGGAAAGTCGGGCAGGTAATAGGTACCCAGCGACAATTCCAGCGTACAACGCTTGGCCAGTTCCACGCTGTTTTGCAAAGCCTCGGGAATATCGGCGAACAATTCGGCCATGGCTTCCGGCGATTTCAGGTACTGTTCGGCGCTGTAGTTTTTCGGGCGTTTCGGGTCGTCCAGCACCCGGCCGCTGGCAATGCAGACCCGCGCTTCATGCGCTTCGAAATCGCCGGTCTGCAGAAAGCGCACGTCGTTGCTGGCCAACAGTGGCACACGGTGGGCATGCGCGAAGGCTACGGCGCGGGCATTGAATGCGGATTCTTCCGGGTTGCCGGTGCGGGTGATTTCCACATACAGGCGTTTCGGGAAATGGCTCAGCCAATCGGCAATATGCATGTCGGCATCGGGTGTGCCGGCTTGTTGAATGGCATGTGCCAACGGGCTGTGCAGGCCCTGCAGCAAAATCAGGCCTTCGCCGTGTTCGAACAGCCATTCGGTTTTCACTACCGGCGTTTCCTGGGTGTGTTCTTCCAGATAGGCGCGTGAAATCAAACGGGAAAGATTCAAGTAGCCGGTAGTGTTCTGGCACAGCGCGGTGATGCGGTAATGGCCGCCGTTCGGGTTGTCCAGGTACAGATCGGCACCGGCAATCGGTTTAACACCGGCCGCTTCGGCGATTTTGAAGAATTTCACCAAGGCAAACAGATTGCAGTTGTCGGTAACCGCCACTGCCGGCATACCCAAGGCCACACAACGCGCGACCAGTTGCTTCAGGCGGATGGTGGAGTCGGTCAGCGAGAACTCGCTGTGCAGGTGGCAGTGGATGAAAGTCGGGGTCATGGTTACAGCCGAGGGTCAGGGTCTAGCTTAGACCGCTACCGCCACGAGAACAAGGCTTGACAGCTGACGCAAATGCCGTTCACTTTGCAGCACTGTGCTGCTGCAGGGCACGCTGTACCGGTGCATAACTGCGGCGGTGCTCGGGGCAGGCGCCCAGCTGCAGCAATGCTTGTCGGTGCGCCGCAGTGGGGTAGCCCTTGTGCTGGGCAAAGCCGTAGCCCGGGTACAGCGTATCCAGTGCCTGCATGTGCCGATCGCGGCTGACTTTGGCCAAAATCGACGCTGCCATGATGCAGGGTTCCAGCGCATCGCCACCAATAATGGCACGCGCCGTGCAGGGCAGGTCCGGCGGTACACGGTTGCCGTCAATCAAGGCCAGCTCGGCAACCGGTTTCAGCCCCTCAAGTGCGTTACGCATGCCGTGCAGGGTGGCTTGCAGGATATTCATGCGGTCGATGCAGGCCGCGCTGACGAATTCAATGCGGTAGGCCACAGCGTTTTCGCAGATCCAGCTATACAGGTGTTCGCGTTGGCGTTCACTCAGTTGTTTGGAATCGTTTAAATCGTCCGGCAGCTTGCGTTTGGGAAGAATGACCGCGGCACACACCACCGGACCGGCCAAAGGTCCACGTCCGGCCTCGTCGATGCCGGCTACGTTCATGCCCGTTGGATATGTTCCAGAATGGCGCGCGCCGATTGCTCACCGGCGTTGCGGCGCAGATTCAGGTGCTGTTGTTCGAATTGCCCGCGCAGCGCCGCAGCTGCGCTTTGATCGGTAATCAGCGGCAACAGGGCCTGGGCAATGGCGTCCGGTGTGCACTGGTCTTGAATCAATTCCGGCACCAGATCCTGACCCGACAAAATATTCGGCAGGCTGAAACGGGAAACCTTCAACAGCCCCAGAGCATTGACCACGCGGTAGGTCAGTGGCGAAATCTTGTAGGCCACCACCATTGGTTTCTTGCACAGCATGGCTTCCAG